>NZ_VDAG01000099.1:173966-198599 GCF_019584505.1 Kluyvera sp. EC_51
CAGCAGCGCCGTCGGCACCTTCACCGACCAGCTCAGATCCGCCTGCACCGTCGCGGTAAAGGTCTGGTCGCCGATGGTGATTTGTACTTCATCCCAGCGCACCACGTCCTCACCGGTGACCCGCCCGGTCAGCTCCGTCTCCGCCTTCTGGCTTTCTTCCAAGTTGATCACCCCGTCGCCGGTCACGTCATCAATAACGATGGTCACCTCCGGCAGGGTGGTAGCCATTGATACCGAACTTTCAGCGCTCGTGGTTGCCTGATTACCATACTGATCATAAGTCGTCACGCTGGCATGAACATCGCCAGTCGCCACTAAATCGCTGGTATTCACCTCCACCGACCATCGTCCATCAATACCGACTTTTGTTTGATATTCATTGCCGTTAACCGTCACGGTTACCGTATCGCCTGGGCGCACATCCAACCCAGTCGTACCACTGATTTCGGTCTTCACCTGGTCGGCTTCATGTTTATTAATAACGTTATCACCCGCAATCACATCAATCGTGATACTGGCTTCAGGCAATGGGTGAGGTTCATCATTGCTGCTGCTAACGACATCCGGTTTTAACAGCGTGATGTCTTCCACCGGCGCAATCGTCGCCGTATCCAGCCCTTCTGTCGGATAGCCTGCGGTTGGGTCAAGGATTTCACCGGTCAGGTCGAGGATAACGTGGGTATGGCCGCTATGGTCACCCGTCGGTGCGGATGACGAATCAATAATAGTGCTGTTACCTGCAGCCGTTGCTTCAAGAATCTGGGTTGGGTCAGCACCTTCAGCAATCGCCTGCTGCGCTGCGGCAATGGCCTGTGAGTCAACATCAGCAGACGCAGACGCTGGCGTTGCCTCGCTGCCCCATTCGCTTCCACGGCCCAGATCCATATTTTTGCCACTGGGAAGCGTAACGGTTACCGCTCCCTGATCGGTGACGACTAATTCCCCACGCATAACTTGCTCACCTTCCGTTGCCAGACGACGAGTACCATTAGACGCGACGATCCACACCTGTCCCATAACTGCCTTTATCGTTCCTATAATCGCTGACATAGCTGTCTCTCCTTAGAATGCAAATTACGCGGTAGAAAATGGAATAGCCCACTTATCAATCATATTTATCGTATTAATTACGTATCCATTGTTGGCGCTAGATATCAGTCTAAATTTTTAAACTCCAAATATATATATCATTTATCGCATTAGTAATAATATTCACGTGTTATTTTTGTATTTATTTTAAAGGTATCAACTTCATTATGGATTTCGCTTTCGGTATTAGCTAAAACGATGGTAATAGATTAATGAATCGAGAGTAAAAATAACACGTCGCAATCACCATCATAATGATTTAATTGATAATTTTTCATTAAATAATAATTTATTCATTTCAAAAAAATCCTAACCCACATTTTTCCCTTATGATTCCAAACCTCTTTCATTTAGATCTTTTAAGAATTGTACGTGATTATTATTAGCCGTGATTATAAAGAATTATTAAAGGCTCACATAAGCAATTCCTGCATGTATATCTGGTAAATTGCATCAGTAATCAAGTATTGTAATGTCTTTGGAGTCATTCCCCGGAATTTCAGGATAAGAAAGAACTAACCACCTTAGCCGGGTTTGTTATTAAGGATATAACTTATGACGCTACATTCCACAGCGGCTCACGAGAATGACGTAACAGAGCGACAAGACGAGATTAACTTTGATCAGCGCGAACTCTGTGACGATCCGTTGCTTGATAGTCTGATGACCATTTGCACGCTGCACGGGAAAGCCTCCAGCCGCGTTTCACTGACGGCGGGTTTACCGCTGAGAAACAACCGCCTTACGCTTCCCGTTTTTCCTCGTGCAGCAGCGCGGGCCGGGCTGCGAGTGCGGATGCTCAAACGCGAACTGGGTAAGATCAACGCATTATCTTTACCCGCCATCCTTATCCTGAAAAATAACCGTACGGCGGTCTTGTTTGGATGGAGTGAAAATGGGCAAGCACGGCTGCTAACCGGCGACACCAACGGTGGAGAAATTGCCGTAGAGCCATCCGTGCTGGCTGAAGAATATTCCGGCATCACGCTGTTTATTCAACCCATTCACCAGAGTGAACGAACTAAAGCCAGCCTGCTCCCGCGGACGCGAACCTGGTTTCGCGATACGCTGAAACTGTCACGCTTTCTCTATGTCGATGCCATTGTCGCCAGCTTTCTGATTAACGTGATTGCGCTCTGTACGCCATTGTTTGTCATGAACGTATACGACCGCGTGGTCCCTAATCAGGCCACCTCCACGCTATGGGTACTGGCAATCGGTATCACGGTCGCCTTCCTATTTGACCTATTGCTGAAAACGCTGCGCTCGCGCTGCCTGGATATTGCCGGCAAGAAAACCGACATGATTGTCTCCGCGTCGCTCTTTGAGCGCATCACCGGTATGGCGATAAAAGCGCGCCCGGCGCGCATGGGTAGCTTTGCTCAAAATATTCATGAAATTCAATCACTACGCGATTTCCTCTCGTCATTAACCATGGCGACGCTTATCGATATGCCCTTCACGCTGCTAATGCTACTGGTGATTGGTGTTATCGGTGGGCCGCTGGTGTTCATTCCTTTAGTCGCCTTCCCTCTGGCGCTGGCCGTAAGTTGGGCCATCCAGAAACCATTGAACCAGACTATTGATGACACCATGAAGCTGGCCTCTGAACGGCAGGCAGTGTTGATTGAAACGCTCAGTGGCCTGGATGCGATGAAGGCCAATAACGCCCAAAGCGAACGCCAGTACATGTGGGAGAGCACGCTGGTGACCCTCAGTAAAAAAGAGCTGCGCGTTAAAACGCTCTCCACACTCGCCGTTAACTTCACCGCCTGGCTACAACAATTCTCAGGCGTGGCGATGATCGTGGCGGGTGTCTATCTGATTATTGAGGGTCAACTCAGCATGGGGGGCTTGATTGCCTGCTACATGCTTAACGGACGCGCGCTGGTACCGATGGGCCAGTTAAGCGGGCTTGTCACCCGCTATCAGCAGGCCAAAATGACGATGAAAACCACGGAAGATATGATGGACCTGCCTCAGGAGCGTCAGGACGATCGTCCGTTGGTCGCCCGTGAGAAATTGCTGGGCGGCATCACCTTCCAGAACGTCACCTTTACCTACCCAGGCCAGAAACGCCCCTCGCTCAATAACCTCTCTTTTACCATCACCCCTGGAGAACGAGTCGGGATTATCGGCCGTAGCGGTTCGGGAAAAAGCTCGCTAGCAAAACTGATTATCGGCTTTTATCAACCCGACTCAGGTGAAATTCTGCTGGATGGTATGGACGCCAACCAGATTGATGTTAACGATGTGCGCCATAACATTGGCTACGGGCCGCAGGATATTCACCTGTTCAGCGGTACGCTGCGCGAAAACTTAATCAGCGGCGCCAGCTATGTCGAAAACGAGGCGTTGCTTCGGGCATCCCAGCAGGCGGGCGTCCATGAGTTCGCACGCAAGCACCCGGACGGCTACAACATGCAGGTGGGTGAGCGAGGGCTCAACCTCTCCGGCGGCCAGCGTCAGGCGGTCATGCTGGCGCGTGCGCTGCTGCTGGAGCCGCCGGTGTTGTTGCTCGATGAGCCAACCAGTTCTATGGATAACACCACGGAAGATAGCGTGCGTCGCGCGCTAATGGACTCCATTAAAGGGCGGACGTTGCTGCTGGTCACGCATCGTGCCTCCATGCTTTCCCTCGTCGATAGGCTGATCATCATTGACCGTGGACGCATTATTGCTGACGGGCCAAGAGAGAACGTCCTGGTCGCGCTGAAGAAGGGGCAAATCCATGCGACACAATAAATGGCTAAAAAACCTGCTGCGCCGGTTAGGGCTGGGCTATAGCGACAACGATCTCACGATTAATGGCATTAACGGGCTCGTGATGGCGGACGGGCCACGTTCAGCCCGCACCACCCTGTGGTCATGTCTGGCGTTCTTTATTGTCTTAATCATCTGGGCTGCCAACGCGCAGATTGATGAGGTTGCCCGAGGAGATGGTAAGGCGATTCCATCATCACGTCTGCAAAAGGTCCAGAACATGGAAGGCGGCATCGTTTCTGAAGTCTTCGTCCATGAAGGTCAGGTGGTGGAAGCCGGGCAGCCCTTGCTACGGCTCGACGACACGCGCTTTAAATCGAATGCCGGTGAAAGTGAAGCCGACCGCTACGCCTTAATGGCGCAAATTTCACGGCTGGAAGCGCAAATTGCGGATAAACCGCTCGTTCTGAGTGACGATATCGAGCGTGAAGCGCCGAATATTGCTAACGGCGAGCGGGCGCTGTTCAATACGCAACGTGCGCGATTCAGCAGTGAAGTTGCGGGTCTGGAAGAGCAGTTATCACAGAAAAAACAGGAACTGCTCGATTATGAAGCCAAAAAAACGCAGTTCAGCCATAGCCTGGGGCTCATTCAGCAAGAAGTCAGAATGTCAGAGCCGCTGGTCAAAGCCGGTGCGATTTCAAAAGTGGAAATACTTCGCCTGCGCCGCTCTGAAGTCGATACCCGCGGCCAACTCGATTCCATCGTGCTCGCCATCCCTCGGGCCCGATCGGCGATAAAAGAGATAGAAAATAAGATTGCCGAGTCTCGCGGACGCTATCACAGCGAAATGCTGGGACAGTTAAATGAAGCGCGCACCAACCTTGTCAAAATTGAAGCCAGCGGCAAAGCCATTGAAGACAGAGTCAATCGTACATTAGTGACCTCTCCGGTACGCGGGATTATCCAGCAAATGCTGGTCACCACGATTGGCGGCGTTATTCAGCCCGGCAGCGAACTGGTTGAGATTGTTCCGCTGGATGACAGTCTGCTGGTTGAGGCCAAAATAAGGCCGCAAGATATTGCATTTCTTCATCCCGGACAGAAAGCGATGATCAAATTTACCGCCTATGACTACACCATCTATGGCGGCCTGCAAGGCTCTCTGGAGCATATTAGTGCTGATACCATCACTGACAAAGAGGGCCGTAGTTTTTATCAAATTCGCTTAAGGACGGATCGTAATTATCTCGGTAGTGAGGAGAAGCCGCTGTTGATTATTCCGGGGATGGTGGCTTCTGTCGATATCATGACAGGGAAGAAAAGCGTACTCAGTTATCTATTAAAACCAATATTAAGAGCGAAGTCAGAAGCACTTCAAGAACGATAGTACCCCTATATACGATGGAAATTGATGAAAGGATAACATTATGAACAAACACATTCGGGTATTAACCAGCCTCTCTCTGCCGCTGCTGTTCGCTAACAACGTTAGCGCGGCCACGCTCGAACAAGCCGTTAAAGACAGCTTGCTCTGGCACCCGCAGGTGAGCGCGTCCGTCAACAGCCGCTATTCTGCCGATGAGGATTTACGGGCGGCAAAAGGCGGTTATCTGCCAACCTTAAATCTCTCCGCCGGCACCGGCTGGGAGCAGACCGATAATTCCAGCACCCGTGCAGCCAACGATCACCGTCGCAACCTGAACCGCAGCGAATCCAGCCTTAATCTGCGCCAGAATGTGTTTAACGGCTTCGCCACCACCAGCGAAGTGGCCCGGCAAAAGGCGACCGTGAACTCCCGGGCGTACACGGTAATGAACACCAGTGAAGTGACCGCGCTGAATGCGATTCAGAGCTATCTCGACGTTCTGATGCGTCAAAAAATGGTGCAACTGGCACAAAATAACCTGAAGAGCCACGAGCGCGTGTTTGACCAAATCCGCCTGCGTACCGAACAGGGCGTAGGCCGTAAGGCTGACTATGAGCAGGCGCAGGCGCGTCTGGCGCAGGCGAGAAACAACCTGCTGACCGAACAAACCAACCTCGAAGATGCCCAAGCTAACTACTACAGCGTGGTCGGCAAAGAGGCCAGCGGCCTGTCAATGCCGATGACGACCAAAGTTCCAGGCTCTCAGGCCGAAGCCCGTAAGCAGATGCTGGAAAACAGCCCGCTGCTCAAGCAGGCCGACGCGGACGTTGAAGCCACCCGCCAGCAGTATGAAGCCGTGAAATCCCGCTTCTACCCGAGCGTGGATATCGACCTCGGCCGTCGCATGGATAACAACGTCGACGGCACGCGCGGTCACGATCAGGAGTGGCAGGCGATGGTTCGCATGAACTACAACCTGTTTAACGGCGGCAGCGATAAAGCACAGCTCTCATCTTATGCCTACAAAATGCAGGAAGCGCAGGACGTCAAACGCAATGCCCTTCGTCAGCTGGATGAGGAGTTGCGTCTGTCCTGGAACGCCTGGCAGAACGCCAAACAGCAGGTGCCGATCGCCAAAGATTACGCCGATCGCAGTGCCGTGGTGCGCACCGCGTACCAGGAGCAGTTCAGCATCGGTGAACGTAGCCTGCTGGATATGCTGGACAGCGAAAACGAAGTGTTCAACGCCCAGCGCCGCTACGTCGAAATGCAGTTTGTGGAGATGTTCACCACCTACCGCATCAACGCCCGAATTGGCGATCTGCTAAAACAGCTGAATATTCAGGCACCAACGGCCGCACAGCCGGTTGAGGAACAGCAGACGGCACACAGCAACCTTCCTGAATTGAAATAATCGCTAGCCCATAGCGATGGTCTTCCTCTTCTCTGGCGGTGCCGGGGAAGAGGATGTTTGTTTTCCAACGCGGCGCTTCCCTCACGGTTGCCGTTCTACGCATGTTGTTCACTTCACTCGCAGTAAATCGCTGTACCTCGTTGTGTATCGCGGCGACAGCATCTCTCTTTTCATTTGCCACTCCTGTTGAATACCCTGCCCGGCAAAATAGAGCGTCCCCTTCCCGGCTTTCGTGTTGATGCGGTCCAGCACATCCATCAGCGGCGCGCTATTACACCTTGGTGCGTTATCATCAAACAGGTCGAGCTGCACAATGCCCTGGCTGTAAAAATCCCCCAACATGACGCCTGCTTTTTGGTAGCGATGACCGCTCTGCCATATGGCCTCCAGACAGCGCGTCGCGGCGGCGACAATGTCCCTGGTGTCCTGCGTGGGCGTAAGGAGTTTCACAGATGCGCTGTTTGCATAGTACGGCGCCCTTTCTGCAAACGGAGACGTTTTCACAAACGCAGAAATAAACCGGCAGTACTGATGCTCTCCGCGCAGTTTCTCCGCCGCGCGGACGGCATAGCTGCAGATAGCCTGTCGCATCGGCTCGTAATCGGTAATCCGCTCACCAAACGAACGGGAACAGATAATCTCCTGCTTCACGGGGGCAAACTCTTCCAGCGCAAAGCACGGCTCGCCGCGCAGTTCACGTACCGTTCTTTCCAGCACCACGCTAAAGTGCTTCCTGATAAAACGAATATCGATGTCCGCCAGTTCAAGCACGGTGTTGATCCCCATCGCCTGCAGCGATTTACTTATCCGACGCCCGATTCCCCACACCTCATCAACCGGCAGCGCGGCCATCAGCTTACGCTGGTTCTCCACGTTAGACAGGTCGACAACGCCATCGGTCTGCTGCTGCCACCGCTTGGCGGCATAATTGGCCAGCTTCGCCAGCGTCTTGGTCTGTGCGATACCGACCCCCACGGTCAGGTGCGTGTGCTGAAGCACGGTATTACGGATCTCCCGACCAAAATCCACCAGATCACGGCAGTTGCTGACGCCCGTCAGGTCGCAGAATGACTCGTCAATTGAATACACCTCGCACCGGGGAGACATCTCTTCAAGGGTGGTCATCATCCGCAGACTCATATCGGCGTACAGCTCGTAGTTGCTGGAAAAAAAATGAACGCGTTCGGGGAACGCCACCCCTTTGAGCCGGAACCAGGGCGTGCCCATTTTGATGCCAAGCACTCTGGCGGCGTGGCTACAGGCAATAACGCAGCCATCGTTGTTGCTCAGCACGCACACCGGCTTTCCCCTGAGGTCTGGTCGGAACACGGTCTGGCAGCTGGCGTAAAACGAGTTCGCATCAACAAGCGCGAACATCAGCCGACCGTCTTCAGGCTATGCGTAACAACGCCAAAGATATCCAGCGAGGCTTCACCGCTGGCCTGGATTGGCCGATTAGCATCATGCATAATGTATCACCTCTCAAATTACTGTATATAAACACAGTAAAGCAAGAGCTAGCGAAGGTGCAAGCGGCTTTCAGGGCGATAAACCAAACCCCCTGAAGTTTTAGGTAATTTAGTAAACGGCTAGTGCGTGCAGCCGGCATGGCAGTAGTTTACTGAATGGCTCTACCGCTGCCGAAACCAGAAGAAATTCCGGCTCCGGCAGACGTTTTTTCTCATTATCGACTTATCGCTCTAAGGCTCATACGCCGCGCTATGGAAATCAATTTCCCACTGCAGCACTTCACCATATAGCGCTGACAGCGTTTGCTTTTCGCTCTCACTGAGTGCTACAGCACAGCGATCCAACTCATTCTTCAGCCAAAGCGCCTGCTGATAAAACTCATCTTCCGCATGCATTTCCACCCAGCGCCGAACGTCAGCATCGCTCTGATGGCGCTCATTCACTCGTCGACACCAGGCGTAATACATCCATTCCGCACCGAACATCAGGGTAATAATCTGCTCATAGCTGCCTTGCTGAGCGGTTCGCAACATACCATCACGGAAACGCCGCACGCCGGGCAGATCGTCCGGATAATCGGCAGGATTAATCCGGCGTTCTGCTAATACCCGTTCAAACCAGGCTATCTGCGTATCAACCAACGCATTCAGTACACCAACCAGCCAACGCTGCTGCTGAATACCCGGCGCTTTGCTGATCCCTAGGGCAAAAATTGCAATCGCCGTGGCGACAAAGTTCCCCTCGAAGACAAGGTAGCGGTTAAACACCGTTGTTGGCAGACGATCCTGCTCAATATCTACCACAAAACGATGCTGCTGCATGACCTGCCAGGCCTGCTCATGCTCACGTAGCAGCCGCTCGGTAAACGGTTCCATTATGCTTCCTCCAGCGCGGCCTGAGCGATAGACATAAAATGTTTTACCCGAGCCAAATCAACATCGTTCCACCAGACACCGTCCACCTTCATCGTACTGGCAACGATCACCCCCTGAGTACGCCCCAGAATCTGACAAACGTTAGCCGGCGTTACTCCAGAACCGACCAGCAACGGTAACTCTGTCGCTGCGCGAATTTCATCAATTTCTTCCATCGTAGCGCTATCACCCGTGCGTTGACCGGTGGCGATCACGGCATCGGCTTCAAAAAAATCGACATCGCGAGTCAGCTCCTGAATCGAACGATCGGCAACGATGGCATGGCTACCATGTTTGACGTGGCTATCGGCAAAAACACGGATATGTTCAGCGCGCAGCATACTACGGTAGCGCAGCGCTTTAGCCGCCGCCCCTTCAATAAACCCTTCATTGGCAATATAGGCGTTAGCCCACTGGTTTACGCGAACGAAATCAGCCCCGCCCGCCAATGCAGTTGCTAGCGCCGGGATCGCCGCATTAGCCAATACGTTAATACCTAGCGGTACCCCAAAGCGTTCGCGAACTTTCTCGGTAATGACCGCCATCAGTGCCGATGTTTCATGACCGATATCTTCTGGTTTGGAAAAAGGAATATCGCCATGGTTTTCAACAATCAAACCATGAACACCGCCTGCAATATAATTTTCCGCATCACGAAGCGCACGCTCAATAATATTGCCAACTGATTTTCCTTGATATTTAGGCGTTCCAGGGAAAGGATCGCAATGAATGACACCAATAACTGCTTTCTTACGTGAAAAAATAGCTTGTATTGCATTCGTTTTTTCTGCTGAGATAGCAACCATCTTATCCATCCTATTAAGGAAACACTATGCGTGTTTACGTTACTGGTAATATTACTGTAGATGAAACCTGGTCCATTTCGGACATACCTAAAAAAGGCTCATCAATTCATGGAATTAAAGTCTCGCAGGATATCGGCGGTAAAGGCGCGAATCAGGCGATCATATTATCCCGTTGCGGAATAGACACGCGTTTAATTGCCGCCACGGGAAGTGACAGCAACGGAATCTGGATCCGTCAGCAAATAAAAGGGGAGACGTTATCGCTGCTACCCGATTTTCATGTCAATCAACATAGTGACACCTCAATTATTTTAAATAGTGATGATGGTGATAATGCCATTATTACTACCACCGCTGCCGCCGATACATTTGGCATCGATGATATTATCTCGCACATGGCTGACGTCGCAGTCGGTGATATTTTGCTACAACAGGGTAATTTTTCTCTGGATAAAACTCGCTCCCTGTTCCAGTTTGCCAAAACACGCGGTATGACGACGGTATTCAACCCCTCACCGGTTAATCCTGATTTTTGCCATCTGTGGCCACTGATCGATATCGCCGTAGTCAACGAATCAGAGGCCGAACGGTTACAGCCTGATGGCGTGAAAACCTTAATCATTACCCAGGGCGCCGCTGGGGCCTGGTTGGTTCGGGACGGCCAGCGCCAGTTCTGTCCCGCCGTCCGCGCCGAGGCGCTTGATACTACCGGCGCAGGAGACACTTTCCTTGCCGTCATGCTCGCGTCCTCGCTGCGGCGTGGGGTAGAACCTGATACCCTGGCGCTTACCCACGCCAGCCTTGCTGCCGCGATTACCGTTAGCCGTCGAGGCACCTATAGCGCATTTCCAGACAACCATGAACTTGCCGCCCTGCTCGCAAAGGGCGGCAAGTAGCAACCTACTTAAACAGCGAACGGTAAGTGTCAACGTTCGCTTTGGTCACCACCGTGGCCGGAACCAGAATGGTTTTCGGCACGGTTTTACCCGACGTGATGCTGTTGAGCGCATTCAGGGCTTCCGCCCCCATTTTTTCAGGATCCTGCTGCAGCACGGCGGTAACGTAGCCACTATCAATACCCGAAATCGCCTTCGCCGTCAGATCCCAACCAAAGACTTTAATGTCCTTCTGGCGTCCCTGATTTTCCACAGCAGCAATAGCGCCCAGTAAAGCCGGTTCACCGGTTGCATATATCGCCGTCAGATCGGGGTTGCCGGTAATCAGGTTCTCCGCTGCGGTCATCGCTTTATCCTGCACGTTTTGTCCGTCAACAACGTTCGCAACCGTAATTTTAGGATTACTTTTCAGCGCCTCTTCAAAGCCTTTCTGCCGCTGGTTTTGAATAGCTGAATTTAACGCTCCAACGATCCCCAGACGTGCCTGGCCACCCATCTCTTTTTGCACATAGTCGACGAAGTATTTACCAATAATTCGCCCTCCCTCAATATTATCGACGCCGACTTGAGCAGCCTGAGGCCCGGCAGGTAATACGGCATCAATAGCAATGACAGGAATGTTCGCCGCCGCCGCTTCTTTGACCGCTGGCATAATTCCGTTAACATCAATAGCGGCAACCAGAATTCCTTTAACGCCTTGCTGAATATAGTTTTCAATCGCATCATTTTGCGCAACGGGATTATCATTAGAGTTGAAAATGACTAGATTCTTGCCGCTCGATTTTGCTGCATCCTGCGCGCCTTTATTCATCAGATTAAAGAACAGAGCCTGCTGATTGATCTGCACCAACGCATAAGTGGGACTTTCAGCATTGGCTGCAGAAATAAAACTCACTGATGCCAGCATCGTCGTTGCTATAGCAATAAAACGCAGTTTTCCGGTGTTAAATAACATCATCAGTATCCTCGTCGGGAATAGTTGATAGCCAGCAGAGTTCCGCGTTGCATACGAACGCAGAAGGGTTATGTTTTGGCGGGCAAATATCGAGTTTGTAGCCAGAACCATCGAAAACTGTTCGGCTGGATCCCGCTTTACAACATTCCGGCAACCGGTCCGTTTCGGTGCGCGACTGGAACGTCTAAAGCTGGTTTGGGAATGACTTCCCGGATGATGCGGTAAACTGCCTATACAATTCTCTGCCGATTAAAATTTGTCAAGCATTAATTTCCACCTCATGGTTACCCAAGAAATTGCTGTATCCACGGCGCTTAACTATGTTACAGATAGCCGATTCTGGCAGAAATGGCGCAGCAAATGAGTATAAAACGCGTATTGCTATCCGATGTGGCAAAGCTGGCAGGGCTATCTAAAGCGACGTTGTCACGCTATATGAACAACAGCATTGTGCTGCCGCAGGACACTATCGATCGTATTGAAACGGCTATCCACGAACTGGACTATCGCGGCAACAGCCTCGCACGCCGCCTGAGCAAGGGGGGAAGCGAAACGCTTGGGCTGGTGTTACCTGATATCACCAACCCCTTCTTCGCTGAACTGGCCGATGCTGCCGAGGAGGCCGCTTCTGCCAGCGGTTACAGCCTGGTACTGTGCATCACCCGCAACAATCCTGATAAAGAGTGTCAGTTTATTCGCTGGCTGGATACCTGCCAGGTTGATGGTCTATTGTTCACCACTAACCGACCGGATAACGGTCTGTTGCGTAAAGAAATTCAGCGCCATGAACGCATCGTATTGCTGGATGAAGATATTCCTGGCAGCAAGGTACCGAAAGTCTTTGCTGATAACGTACAGGGCGGGCGAATTGCCACTGAAAAGCTGATCGCCGCCGGGCATCGACATATCGCCTTCGTTGGTGGGCCAGACAAACTGATGAGCGTCCGCGAGCGTTATCAGGGATTCTGCACCGCGATGGAGCAAGCAGGTCTGAGCTGGCCACCTGAGTGGATCATGTATGGCGACTATCGGCGAGAATTCGGCCAGCAGGCGCTGCACCACCTGTTTAGCCAGCCGACCCGCCCTACCGCTGTCTTTGCTGCGAGTGACTATCTGGTGCTGGGCCTGCTCGACGGGTTACGTGCCAGCGGGCTGCAGGCACCGGCAGCACTGTCGCTAGTCGGTTTCGATGATGCCAACTATGCCGATTTCACCCAACCCCGCATCTCAACTATCCGCCAGCCCGCCCGGGAGCTGGGCCATACGGCGGTGAGCATCATGCTGCGCCTGCTCAACAACGAGAAAGATATCCCTGCGGAAACCCGTCTGCCGGTTGAATGGGTCGGCCGCGATTCGATCAAGATTTGTTAAGCTCGTCCCAAAATGGCGCAAAAGCGCCCAGTTTTGGCACAAAAAACGATCAACTCAAAAACCCTTCACTATAATCAGTAAACCGGTTTACCGGTGGGTAATAAATAAAATCTATTTATTACATAACGTTAGATCACAGGGCTGCTGTGTTGTTTCTGCCCTGGCACGGATGCTGCAATGTTCTTACTGGCGAATAAATATCTTAAATAGCGTTGGCCTGACTGTGCTTGTGAGTGCTTCATTCATCAGGTAAACCGGTTTACTAGATTGTAAACCGTGTTGAATGACGTATCTCGCGCAGGATGGCGAACATTTTCCCGGCAATAGCAATGGGAGTTATCAGATGCAGCAGCCACACACTACCCCGCCAAGGGTGGAGATGATTAATATCACCAAGACCTACGGGTCGATACGTTCATTGCGCGGCGTCAACCTGGAGCTGGCACCTGGTGAAGTACTGGGTTTGGTGGGCGATAACGGCGCGGGGAAATCTACCCTGACTAAAGTGTTATCTGGCGCGGTAATCCCTTCCAGCGGCACAATTCGTATCGACGGCGAACAGCACCAGTTTACCAATCCGGCGGATTCTCGCCGCTGTCATATCGAGATGGTGTATCAGGATCTGTCGCTATGCGACACGGTTGACGTCGCAGGCAATCTGTTTATGGGCCGCGAGCCGATGAAATCCGTTCTCGGTATCCCTTTTCTCGACGAGGCCAGAATGCACGCCGATGCCCGTGAGATGCTCAAAGGGCTCGGCATTTCTATTCCCGATACCCGTCTGCTGGTCAGGAACCTCTCCGGTGGTCAACGGCAGGCCATTGCCATCGCCCGCGCGGCGGCCTTTGACCCGAAGGTGCTGATTATGGATGAACCCACCGCTGCGCTTGCCGTCGCGGAAGTTGAAGCGGTTCTGGAACTCATCCGCCGCGTTTCCGCTCGCGGCGTGAGCGTGATTCTGATAACTCACCGCTTGCAGGACCTGTTCCTGGTCTGTGACCGCATCATGGTCATGTATGAAGGCACCAACGTTGCCGACCGGCGCGTCGCTGACACCAGCCTAAGCGATATCGTTAATCTGATTGTGGGCGAAAAGTTCACCGCCCGCTCTGCGGCCGCACATTGAGGTAACAGGATGAGTATCATGAACTTAAGCAGCTCTCGCATGATCCAGCATTCGCTGCCGCGCCGCCTGCTGCACAACCACTCTGGCGTCGTCAGCATCGCGCTGTTTTTTGTTTTCTGCTGCGTGGTGTTTTCGCTGATCACCAGTAACTTCCTCACCGGTACCAACTGGTTGAATATTATTCGTCAGAGCGCCCCACTGCTGATCGTGGCGACCGCAATGACGCTGGTAATTACCACCGGTGGCATAGACCTGTCGGTAGGCTCCACTCTGGCGCTGGTTGGCGCGCTTTCCGCTATCGCGCTGAATAACTGGGGATTGCCGTGGCCGGTTGTCCTGCTCGGCGGTTTGCTGCTCGGCGGTCTGGTTGGTGCCATCAACGGGTTCTTTATTGCCTATGAAGGGATACCGGCGTTTATCGTCACCCTTGCCACTCTGGCCGTAGTTCGCGGCATCGCGCTGTTGGTGACTCAGGGCTACTCCATTCCCGTCCCGGCGGATAGCCTGTTTACCTTTATAGGCCGCGCCTGGGTTGTGGGCATCCCGATGCCAGCGGTTATCGGTATTATGATTCTGGTTATCGGACATATCGTCCTGAATCATATGCGTTTTGGCCGCTACGTTACCGCCATCGGTGCTAACGCAGAGGGCGCACGACGCAGCGGTATTAACACGAAAGCCGTGACCATGAAGGTGTACATCATCAGCGGAATGGCCGCCGCGCTGGCCGGAATGATTATTACCGCACGCCTCGGCAGCGGATCTTCCAACCAGGGGGAAGGCTTCGAACTGCAGGTGATTGCCGCAGTGGTACTCGGCAGCACCAGCCTGTTTGGTGGCTTCGGTACCATTATTGGCACGTTACTCGGCGCGCTGTCGATTGCGGTCATTCAGAACGGACTGATCCTGTCGCATATTTCACCGTTCTACACCCAAATAGCGACCGGCACCATCATCCTGCTGGCTATCTGGCTGAACACGCGCATTCTCAATCCCACGCGCTCTGCGGCAAAAGGATAACAGATGAAAGGATCAATTTTTCGTCACCCTACTCCGCTGCCGGTCGGCGTCAGCAGCGGTTATGCCATGACGGTGTTAGGCCCGCTGCCCATTAGCGAGATGGGCGTGACGCTAATGCATGAGCACATCCTGCTGGATGCCTCCGGGAAATGGGTGCCACCCTGTTGCTGTAGCGATCGCCATCTTGCTGAAATGCCAGTGAAGATGGAAAACCTCGGCGAGCTGTCGCTGAATCCACTCATGAGTCGTGATAACTGCCAGCTGTTTGACGTTGATGTAGCGATTGAGGAGCTGACTAAATATCGTGCCCTTGGCGGAGAGACGGTCGTTGACCCGACCAATATCGGCATTGGCCGCGATCCGAAGGCGCTGGCGCGTATCGCTCGCCTGACCGGGCTCAACATTATTATGGGTACCGGCTTCTACCTGGAGCCGTCGCACCCTGAGTGGGTGAAAACCAGCAGCGTCGAGCAGTTAACCGAGCGCTTAATCTACGATCTCGGCGGCGCAGAGGAGAAACCGGAGGTGCTGGCTGGACTGATCGGGGAAATTGGCATCTCCAGCCGTTTTACTTCAGACGAAGAGAAGTCTCTGCGCGCAGCCGGCCGGGCAAGCGCCGCAACCGGTGTGCCGATCGAGGTCCATCTGCCTGGCTGGGAACGGCTGGGGCACCGGGTGCTGGATATTCTCGAGCAGGAAGGGGCCGATCTACGTCATACGGTGCTGTGCCATATGAATCCCAGCTTTGCCGATAAGCGCTACCAGCGCGAGTTAGCACAGCGCGGAGCGTTTCTCGAATATGACATGATCGGCATGAGCTACTACTACGCCGATGAGTCGGCACAGTCGCCTTCCGATGAAGAGAACGCCCGCGCCATTTGCGAGCTGATTGACGATGGCTATATCCAGCAGATTTTACTCTCACAGGATGTGTTCCTGAAAACCATGCTCACCCGCTACGGCGGTCACGGCTACGGCTACATACTCAAACATTTTGTTCCCCGTTTACGTCGTCACGGCGTTAGCGGGGAACAACTCGAAACCCTGATGATTGGAAATCCCCAACGGGTCTTTGGCGGATAAAAGGAACGTCATAATGCAGAAGAAAATTTTACTGGTGGGTGAATCCTGGACCAGCACATCAACGCACGTTAAAGGCTTCGACCAGTTTGCCACCGCGACCTGGCACACCGGAGCAACGGATTTTTTGGCCGCACTAGCCGATAGCCATTACGCCATCACCTATATGCCTGCCCACGCGGCAGCGGTCGAATTTCCAATGACGCTGGAAGCTCTACAGCAATGGGATGCCATTATTCTGTCGGATATTGGTGCCAATACTCTGCTTTTGCATCCGGATACCTGGCTGAAAAGCCGCCGTACCGCTAATCGATTGACGCTACTGCATGATTATGTCGCGGCTGGCGGTGCGCTGATGATGATTGGCGGCTACTACAGCTTCCAGGGCATTAACGGCGGCGCGCGTTATCGTCATACCGCAGTCGAGAAAGTGCTGCCGGTTCGTTGTCTGGCATGGGACGATCGTATTGAAACCCCAGAAGGTTGCTATGCCGAAATGACGGAGCCCCACGCGCTGTTTAACGATCTTCCCGGCGAATGGCCGTGGCTGCTGGGTTATAACGAAGTGGAAATGCATCCGGAAGGCAAACTGCTGGCGACCGTTGCAGGCACCGGTCACCCGCTGCTGGCCATTCGCGAATATCAACAGGGTCGTTCTCTGGTCTGGACCAGCGATATGTCAGCGCACTGGCTACCGGAAGAGTTTGCCAAATGGCCAGGCTATCGCCAGTTATGGGTTAACTGTCTCGACTGGCTGACGGAACGCGACTGATGAGTGCCACTCTTGAACTCGCCCAGCATCTGCTGGGCTTTAATACCATTAACCCACCAGGCAACGAAACCGACTGTATGCAGTTCTTTGCCGATTGGCTGCGCGATC
Organism: Kluyvera sp. EC_51; assembly: GCF_019584505.1. Classification (NCBI taxonomy): domain Bacteria; kingdom Pseudomonadati; phylum Pseudomonadota; class Gammaproteobacteria; order Enterobacterales; family Enterobacteriaceae; genus Kluyvera; species Kluyvera sp. EC_51. Next base: position 191,060 of record NZ_VDAG01000099.1, read on the forward strand.
ATGGCTTTACGGTTTCGCTATCGTCATTCGGCTCAAGGCGCAGTAATCTGATCGCCACGCTTCCCGGCACGAAAGCCGGGAAACCGCTGGCCTTTACCGGCCATCTGGATACCGTACCGCTTGGTAATGCACAGTGGCTGTACGATCCTTTCGGCTCGCAGGTTGACGACACTCGCCTTTACGGCCGCGGTTCCAGCGATATGAAAGCGGCCGTGGCGGCGTTTGCCGTCGCCTGCGTTCAGCACCGGGAAGCTATTCTCGCCGGGCGCGGGGTGGTATTGCTGATTACCGGCGGAGAAGAAACCGGCTGTGATGGCGCAAGCGCATTGATTGAGTCCGGCGCGTTACCGGAGATCGGTGCGCTGATCGTCGGAGAACCGACCGCCAATTACCCCGTCATCGGACACAAAGGCGCACTGTGGCTACGTTGTGAAACCCGAGGGAAAACCGCGCACGGCGCGATGCCCGAACTGGGAATTAATGCTATCTATCTGGCGGCGGATGCGCTGGGCAAGATTCAGCATTTTTCACCGGGTGCACCCCATCCGTTAATGAAGCAACCCACGCTTAACGTCGGGCGCATTGAGGGTGGGCTAAATATCAATTCCGTGCCGGATCGCACGCGTTTTGATGTCGATATCCGCAGCGCCCCCAATTTGCAGCACGCGGCCATTCGCCAGCAACTCAGCACGCTGTTGGGCGAGCACGTGACGGTCACCACATTGGTTGATTTGCCTGCGGTATTAAGCGAGGAAAATCACGCCTGGATAAAACAGGTTTATCAGCGCTGCCAACCACTGCACGATAAACCGCTCGAACCGCGCGTTGTCCCCTACTTTACCGACGCGTCTCTACTATTGCCCGCGCTGGGTAACCCGCCCTGCATTATTCTCGGGCCTGGCGAACCGGCTATGGCGCATCAAACCGACGAATACTGTCTGCTCAGTCGACTCGACGACGCTGAGCGACTGTATGGGGAAATTATCAGTGACTGGATGACATAACATCAGCCGACCGTCTTCAGGATATGCGTCACGACGCCAAAAATATCCAGCGAGTCCTCACCGCTGAACTGAATCGGCCTATAGGACGGGTTTTCAGGAATCAGCATTACCGACGGGTGTGTTTGCAGGCGCTTAACCGTGAACTCACCGTCAACCGCCGCGATCACGATATCCCCGTGCTGTGCGGTTTTAGCGCTATCAACCACCAACAGATCGCCATTGCCAATTCCCGCGCCGCTCATGGAATCCCCGGCGGCGCGAACAAAATAGGTCGCGCTGGGGTGCCTTATCACCAGCTTATTTAAATCAATACGCTGCTCGACATAGTCCTGCGCCGGACTCGGAAACCCGCAGGGAACGAGGTCACCGAACAACGGCAGCGCCGCCATTTGGCCTGGGCCGGTGGGTGAATAAAACTTCATAATGAACTCACTCTATTGACACTGTTTATACATACAGTATATATACTGTCGTTATACCCAGTAAAGAGAGGCTAAAAATGTTCGTGGAACTCGTTTATGACAAAAGGAATTTTGAGGGTTTGCCTGGTGCAAAAGAGATCATTCTCGGCGAATTGAGTAAGAGAGTGCACCGCATTTTCCCGGATGCTGAAGTTCGGGTGAAACCGATGATGACGCTGCCGGCCATCAATACGGATGCCAGCAAGCATGAAAAAGAGCAGATCAGCCGCACGGTGCAGGAGATGTTCGACGAGGCGGAGTTTTGGCTGGTGAGTGAATAACGCGGTGCCGTTATCTTCTCTGGCACAACACCCGCTACGCGTCGTTAGCGCCAGAGAAGTTCGCGTCGCCCTTACAGTTTCAGCATCATATCGATGCAGCGCAATTGCGCATTCGCCGATGCAGAGAAGTGCACGCTTTCCTTCACAACGGTAAATCCTTGCGTCTCATAAAACCCTTGCGCATTGGGCGTAGAGGACAAGGTAATCGTTTGAAATCCACGGGCGCGGGCTTCTCTTTTTATTGCATTCATAATCGATCCGGCCAATCCCTTTCCGGTGTACTCAGGCAGAGTAAAAATAGCCTCTACGCTACCGGAAGTGAGATCGAGATAACCTGTTGCCACCGGTCGATCGCTATCGTCCACCGCCACAAAAAACGGATAGTTAACAATCTCCTGGCGATACTGCTCAGGCATATTGTCCGGCGTCCATGCATCAATGACCGTCGCGTCATAGCTCGATGTGCATCCCGCGCGAATAGCCTGATTCCGAATATCCCAGCATCGTTCTGCTTCTTGCGGTGTAGCCTGTCTGATTTGCATCAGTATTTCCCTCGCTTATCGTTATTGTCGTTTTTACAAGGCAAAAAAAACGGGAACCCAGCGGCTCCCGTTTATCATGAACCCAGCAACTGGATTACATGTTTTCGATGATTGCGTCACCAAACTCTGAACATTTCAGCAGTTTAGCGCCTTCCATCAGACGTTCGAAGTCATAGGTCACGGTCTTGTTATTGATAGCGCCTTCCATACCTTTAACAATCAGGTCAGCCGCTTCGAACCATTCCATATGACGCAGCATCATTTCTGCGGACAGGATGATAGAACCTGGGTTCACTTTGTCCTGGCCTGCGTACTTCGGTGCCGTACCGTGGGTCGCTTCGAACAGTGCGCATTCGTCACCGATGTTCGCGCCCGGTGCAATACCGATACCGCCAACCTGAGCTGCCAGCGCATCGGAGATGTAGTCACCGTTCAGGTTCATACAGGCGATAACGTCGTATTCAGCCGGACGCAGCAGGATCTGCTGCAGGAACGCATCGGCGATCACATCTTTAATGATGATCTCTTTGCCGGTGTTCGGGTTCTTGATTTTCTGCCACGGGCCGCCGTCGATCAGTTCGCCGCCGAATTCTTCGCGAATCAGCTGGTAACCCCAGTCTTTGAACGCGCCTTCGGTGAACTTCATGATGTTACCCTTGTGAACCAGGGTCAGAGAATCGCGGTCGTTGGTGATAGCGTATTCAATCGCCGCACGCACCAGGCGCTTGGTCCCTTCTTCGGAGCACGGCTTGATGCCGATACCGCAGTGTTCAGGGAAGCGAATTTTCTTCACGCCCATCTCTTCACGCAGGAATTTAATCACTTTCTCAGCGTCAGCCGAGTCAGCTTTCCATTCGATACCCGCGTAGATGTCTTCAGAGTTTTCACGGAAGATGACCATATCGGTCAGTTCTGGGTGTTTAACCGGGCTTGGGGTGCCCTGATAGTAGCGAACCGGACGCAGACACACGTACAGGTCGAGCTCCTGACGCAGCGCAACGTTCAGAGAACGGATGCCGCCGCCAACTGGCGTAGTCAGAGGGCCTTTGATAGCAACACGGTAGTCGCGGATAAGATCCAGCGTTTCTGCTGGCAGCCATACGTCCTGGCCATAAAGTTGGGTGGATTTTTCCCCGGTGTAAATTTCCATCCAGGAAATTTTACGCTCGCCTTTGTAGGCTTTCTCAACAGCGGCATCAACCACTTTCAGCATTGCTGGGGTGACATCAACACCGATACCGTCGCCTTCAATAAATGGGATAATCGGATTGTGTGGCACATTCAGCTTGCCGTCTTTCAGGGTGATTTTTTGACCTTCCGCCGGAACAACTACTTTGCTTTCCATTCACCTCTCCTTCGAGCGCTTCTGGTGTGCTCGTCATCCTTTACGCCACAGGTTCTTGCCGCTACTACGCCCACTCCACTTATCCCGTTTAGGTATAGCCTGGAGATGCACTGTCTTACCGTCTTCCTGCAACACAAAGAGTTAGAGCATTTTGTTAATGTTTTGTAATAAGCCTGTCAATACTACCTGATTGTTTGTCGCCATGAAAGACTCTCGTTATTAGGCTATAATGCGCGAATCTATAGAGCCTGAAAATACTATGATTAAGACTTCATTTAGAAAAAACCAGCTTGAGCGATTCAGCTCACGACAAGCCACCAGGACGCGTAAAGATAACCAACCAAAACGCGTTATTCTGTTCAATAAACCCTACGATGTGTTGCCGCAATTTACCGATGAAGCAGGGCGTAGCACGCTAAAAGATTATATTCCTGTGCAAAATGTCTACGCTGCAGGTCGTCTCGACCGGGATAGCGAGGGGCTGCTGGTGTTAACCAATGACGGCGCGCTGCAGGCCAGGCTCACGCAGCCGGGTAAGCGCACCGGGAAAATTTACTACGTGCAGGTTGAGGGTGAACCGACGCCGGAGGCTATTGAGGCACTGCGAAATGGCGTGACGCTGAACGATGGCCCCACCTTGCCCGCCGGTATTGAGCGGGTGGACGCGCCGGAGTGGTTATGGCCGCGCAATCCGCCGATCCGCGAGCGCAAAGCCATTCCAACCGCCTGGCTAAAGGTCACGCTCTATGAAGGACGTAACCGCCAGGTGCGCCGGATGACCGCCCACGTAGGCTACCCAACGCTGCGGTTGATTCGCTATGCGATGGGCAGCTATACGCTGGATGACCTGAAAAACGGCGAATGGCGCGATGCCGATGCATCGGCCGCAGAGCGCAGCTAACACCGCGCTCACAGGACAAGCCCGGTCAGGAAATATCGGGCACAATGATGTTCTTATATTTCTCCAGCACCGGGGCGTTAGCGTCTGACGGGTTTTGCAGTTGCCACAGGTTACGCGTGATCCCGTCATTCACCAGATAGATAACCCCGGTTTCAATCGCCGACATCAGGCAGAGCATCACCGGTTCATTCACCGTATAACCCACCTCGCCTTCCAGGATGCGCTGATAGTCGATATAGCGGAAGATCCCCGCCTGGAACTCATAGGAGAGGATCGTTTTGCTGGTATTTACCGATGAAAGCACCTCCCCGGTTCCGACGTTGACCACGCGCAGGTTCACCGCGATTTGATCAAGCTGGTACTGCGTGCTAGCGCCGATACCAAAATAGCGCGCCCCTGCCCCGCCCGTTTTCACGTTGCTTTCATAGCCGATAATCGACCCTTCGATCAGGATATTCGCCGCTACCAGCGACGGCAGTTGGGTGCGGTTGTTCACCGCCACGGTGCCGTTCTCCTGCGCCGCACGAATAATTTTGCGTTCGTTGAGCAGGTTTTGCAGTCCCTGTCGTTCAAGGGGGATAAACCAGTTGGAGTCTTTTAACGCCGACACCAGCATGGCGGTGGCGCTTTGCGGTACGGACGTCGAGAAGTTACTGGCCGGATAGGGTTTAAACTGCCCGGTTTCATCCTGAATATTATAAACCGAGACAAACAGCTTGCCCTTCGGCGACGGTAAATGGGTGAGGTCCTGGTAGCTTTGCGACCGCGGTAATAACGTCGGTTTCGCCGCCTGTTTAGGGGGAGAGGTAATACAGCCCGTAAGCATAAACAGGCTAATAAAAATAACCACTGCGCCAGCTATATTTTTCATTTCTGCATCTCGCCACGGAGGTGATTAATTTGATGAAACACTGTTCAGACCGTCAACTTCGATGGTTGAGGATTTCCCGGTTTTACGATCGAGAATATTCATCAGGAGCCGACCGTCGACATTTTTAATATCAACAATAAAATCATTGGTCACTAACCGCCCCGGTTTACCGCTGGAGACATTTCCCATCAGGCTACCCAATAATTGCGACTGAACGGCGGAAGAAAAATTATCTAATGCCGATGTTCCCGAAACGGCTCCCCAATCATAAGCATTGGGATCTTTATAAGAGTTCTGCGCATTCGCTTCTGAAAGTAAAAATGCACCGTTATTGGGATTACCACCAAAATTAGGGTTAATAAACTGGAAGGTTAAATTCCCAGCATGAACTGAAGTCGATAGCAAGCCGATGCCAAGCATCACAGAAAGCACTTTCATCGTACGCTCCTAGAACTCGTCGTGGGTCAAATCACCGGTATTTAATAATGCTTTGTTAATGGCTCTTTTCGATACAGAGTCATAAACAGCAGCGATGGCCATTGAGACTTGTTTATCAAAGTCTTTTTTACTCGGAAATAAAAAAGTCTGATATAAAACATCCTGATCGATTTTAATGGTTATCCAACTTCCCCAGCGCGCGCTGGGGCGTTCATTAATTGTGATAGCCGCAGGGTATTCCGCCTCCCAGTGGGTGGTGAATGCACGATAGAAATCATGCCCGACCCGTGTAATAGTGTTATCGGTAACCAGGCCCGGTACTTCGACTTCGGCTGGATAACTGGCGTGCGATACCATCAGCATCAATATTGATGCTGTAATACGGAATAAATATTTCATAACTATCGCCTGAGGTTTTCATTAGCCCAGGAGACGGCCTGCGTTCTATTTTTAACCGCAATCTTGCGAAAGAGATTATAGAGATGCGTTTTTACCGTATTTTCGCTGATAAACAGCAGCCTGGCGATCTCCACGTTTGACGCGCCCATCCTGAGCTTATTCAGGATGTCCTTCTCGCGCTGCGTCAGCCCGCTGGTATCGTCATGATAACGGTAACTACCTGATTGATTAATAAGATAACTGGTGAGGTCGTGAGGGAAATGGCAGCCGCCTTTCTGCACGTTGCGGATGCCTTCAATCAGGGTGTGTTCATCAACGGATAAGTAGAATACCGCGCTGATCCCAGGCCAGCTCTCCACTTCGTGGAAGGCGTAATCATCCGGCATATTGATCAGCAGAACTTTAACTTTATCGCGTAACCGCCGCAGCTCAGTTTGCCAGAGCAAATTCCGTTTTTTATCCGACTCGCTTAAGTCAAAAAGCACTAGCAATCGCTCCGCTTTCAGCTGATCGAGCGATTTTAAAATATTCTGGGTTTTGACATTAATCGTTAACGAGCTTCTGAGTTGATGTACAAGGGCAGTGGCCTGCAATGAAGGCCGGGTTATTAGCATTAACGCATCATTATTCACCGCTTCTATTTCTATCGGCATTATGAAACCCCATTCCGCTTGCTGCTCGGAACAAGCTCTCTTTCTGATATGCATAAAAAATGCATATCAAGAAAGAGGTGCTGTTCTGTGTAGTTGCTGATATATAAGTATGACAATAAAGGGAAAATGGACGCACAATTGGCGCTTGTTTCCAGAAAGTGCTGCAATACTGTTCAATCTAGACATTGCCATTTTTATCGCAAGGATTATTTGTGTTTCAAATTGTAACAAGATCATGTCAGTTTATTTCAGGCTGATTTCACCTTACTGCTGATTTTCCTACAAAAAATAGCGAAATTGTCATTTAGCCAAATTCGAGGATTGGCTTCATGGATACATCGTATTTTATGCATGATATTGCCAGACCCACCAAAAAAGGCAGTGGGTGTAAATGAGAACTGACATTATTTGTCATAGAAATGGCGGACTTTGCGGAAGGTGTAAACCAATACGTACTGATCGTATAAGAACGCATACCGGTAACATCCCGCTCGCGCCGCACCCTACCACGAGCTTTCCTCAAAAAACTCAGGTAATGACTCCAACTTATTGATAGTGTTTTATGTTCAGATAATGCCCGATGACTTTGTCATGCAGCTCCACCGATTTTGAGAACGACAGCGACTTCCGTCCCAGCCGTGCCAG
>NZ_VDAG01000100.1:0-24304 GCF_019584505.1 Kluyvera sp. EC_51
ATAACGCTTGCTTACTATGACCGGAAAAGCCGTAGTATTATCCGGATAGACTAGGAAAGTGTTACCTATGTTCCCGGTCTGAAGTGTTACCTATGTATCCGGTCGTACAGAAGCGACGCCGGGACTATCGACAACCCCAACAAATCACTTGTCTGTTAAACCGCACAAATGTTAATAATAATTTGCTAGCAAGTTATCAAATTTAAACAACATCACTTGTCACCCGTACCGCTCTGTTTTTAACATCGCCTATGGAAAAAAATGCTCTCTTTAGTCAGCGCATTCGTCTGCGCCATCTGCACACATTCGTAGCCGTCGCCCAACAGGGAACTTTAGGGCGTGCGGCTGAAACCCTTAATCTAAGCCAGCCAGCGCTCTCCAAGACGCTCAATGAACTCGAGCAACTTACCGGTACTCGCCTCTTCGAACGCGGCCGTTTGGGCGCACAGTTGACCCTCGTCGGTGAACAGTTTTTAACCCATGCGGTAAAGGTGCTTGATGCGCTGAATACCGCCGGCCAGGCGTTAATTCGTAAAGAAGGTGTTAACAATGATGTGGTACGCATCGGTGCCCTGCCGACGGCTGCCCTCGGCGTATTACCTGCAGTAATAGGTCAGTTCCACCAGCAGCAAAAAGATGTGACGCTCCAGGTTGCCACCATGAATAACACCATGCTGCTGGCCGCCCTGAAGTCCGGGGATATCGATCTAGGAATTGGCCGCATGTCTGACCCGGAGCTGATGACCGGGCTGAACTATGAGCTGTTGTTCCTGGAGTCATTGAAGCTGGTGGTACGCCCCGATCACCCGCTATTGCACGAAAACATTACCCTGAGCCGCGTACTGGAGTGGCCGGTAGTGGTGTCACCAAAAGGCACCGTCCCGCGCCAGAATGCGGAAACCTTGCTGCAAAGCCAGGGCTGTAAAATGCCTGCGGGTTGTATCGAGACGCTCTCCGCCTCGCTCTCGCGCCAGCTTACCGTCGATTACAACTATATCTGGTTTGTGCCTTCCGGCGCGGTGAAAGACGATTTGCGTCGCGGGGTCCTCACCGCCCTGCCAATCGCCACGCAGGGCCAGGGAGAGCCCATTGGTATTCTCACGCGGGTGGACACCCCGCTTTCAGCCGGTGCGCAAACGCTGCTTAGCGCGGTTCGCAAATCAATGCCTTCCTGATCCGGTGACTGCGGCTCAGCAGAGCCGCAGTCACCGGATAGCCTTTTCGACCCTATCCCAGCGCATCTTAGGGAAAGCGCCAATCGCACTGTCTGGTGATAAATTGATAACCTGAATATTATTCAGTTCACAATACGATCTTGCTGATATAAAAGCGCTGCTGATGGCAGCGAAATCTTTGTCCAGCCCCGTCGAGAGTTTATCGTTTTCCGTTTCATAAAAACGAGGCGCATTAAAGTTATTCATATCGAGCCCAACGATATAGATCCGTTTGTAACCTAATACGCAGGCAATCTGAAGCGCAGGGTATGCGACTGTTCCATAATCAAAAATGGCTTTATCAATATTGTCAGCAAAGCCAAAATCATTAAAAAAATGGAAGCTTTCATCATTATAATCAATAGGTACCAGCGGTGAAAGAAATCGAGAAATCCCTACCTGCGTTGCTACTTCAAAGATTTTAATATGACAGTGAATGTCTTTCTTACTGATATGCGTAAAGATCGACTCCAGACTGGAGTAGGTACAAAACAGGATCATATTTCTTGTGGCAACAATCTCTTTCACCAGTGCCATTCGATCTAATACAAACGTTCTATCAATAATCACATACCAATCATAATCAATTGTTTTTATGGAAAAAGCTCCATTAACACCAAGATAGTCAAACGTATCATCAAAAAACGTTCTTTCGATATGTTTAACCGATGGGCCAGTGGCCATAATGATCAGCGGTTTCGCTCTTTGCGTTGTTTTCAATACAATGCTTTCTATTTCCTTCCGCTTATAATAAACCTTGTCAATACCTCCAGATGTTTTTCTAACCACCTTAAAATAAGGCCACAGATTTTTATTATGATGATATTTTTTTGAATGCGTTGTTCGGTATAGTGTTTTGCACATCCATTTAAAGAATGAATCAATCCCTGTCATAAAAATGATATCCATAGATACTTCGATAATAATTAAAGTAAAACGATACATTCAGATAGCGCCATGGTGGTACCGCATAATACACCCACACTAACTCAGTGAGTTATTAAAATACTATCGCGCAGATATAAGCATATTATCAGCGTGGAATGCCGCCACAGAAACGTTATAAATTAAACCTACAGAATTGGATTGCCCCTTACAAAACCGTGCTGCTCCCCCTTCTAAAGCGACAGCTCCTGCGCTCAACGCCTTGGCCATAAACAATTAATGCGAAATTATTTTTTAACAATTGCGCAATGCAATTTAACAGATCTATCATATCCATAATTTAACCAAATGGTTCATTGATGGTTTCATTACTAAACTAGATTCGTCACTTAGAAACTCATTTTCGCTTCATTCAAAACAAAAGCACGAACCAAAAAAAACCATTTGGTTCAATCGTGCCCACTTTTGCTGTTTTAAGGAGAACGGTATGGCAACTGGCAACGTGCCACGAGGATTCCCACGAGTCCTGCAGTGGCTTCTTATCGCGCTGATGTTGATCGTCGGCCTGGCTATCGGGGCGCTGGGGGCGAAGCTCGCCAGCGTCGGCGGTTCCTGGTTCTTTGCCCTGATGGGGCTAGTGATGGTGGTGAGCGCCATTCTGATTGCCCGTCAGCGTCGCGGCGGGATCGTGCTGTACGCACTGGCGTTTATCGTGGCGGTCGTCTGGTCAATCAGCGACGCAGGCTGGGATTTCTGGCCGCTCTTCTCGCGCCTGTTTACCTTTGGCGTGCTGGCGTTTCTCTGTGCGCTGGTGTGGCCGTTTATGTCGCACGTTCAGCCCGCGAAAAAAGGCCCGGCCTTTGGCCTCGCCGCCGTGATTGCCGTTGTACTGCTGGTGAGCATGGGCGGTATGTTCAAGCCGCAAACGCTGGTTTCCGCCACCGAAGCGGTGCCGGTTAAACCGGTGGCGCCCGGCGATGAGCAGAAAAACTGGGAGCATTGGGGCAACACCACCCACGGCGACCGTTTTGCCGCGTTAGACCAGATCAATAAGCAGAACATCGATAAGCTCCAGGTGGCATGGGTTGCTCATACCGGCGATATTCCGCAAAGCAACGGTTCAGGTGCGGAAGATCAAAATACCCCGCTGCAGGTCGGCGACACCCTCTTCGTCTGCACCCCGTACAGCAAAGTACTGGCGCTGGACGTTGACTCGGGCAAAGAGAAATGGCGCTACGATTCGAAAGCCACTGCGCCTAACTGGCAGCGCTGCCGTGGTCTGGGGTACTTTGAAGATAACGCGTCCGTTAACGCGCAGGCACCAGCAACTCAACCTGCCGCCTGCCCTCGTCGTCTGTTCCTGCCGACCACCGATGCGCGTCTTATCGCTATCAATGCTGATAACGGTAAAGTGTGCGACGACTTTGGCGACCACGGCGTGGTTGATCTGAGCATCGGGATGGGCGATATCAAGCCGGGCTACTATCAGCAGACCTCTACGCCATTAGTGGCGGGTAATGTGGTGATCGTGGGCGGCCGCGTGGCCGATAACTTCTCCACCGGCGAACCGCCGGGCGTAGTGCGCGCATACGATGTGCATAGCGGTAAACTCGCGTGGGCGTGGGACCCAGGTAACCCTAACCTGACCGGCCTGCCGCCAGAAGGGATGACCTATACCCGCGGTACACCAAACGTCTGGTCCGCGATGTCTTACGACGCGAAACTGAACCTGGTCTATCTGCCGACCGGTAACGCCACGCCTGACTTCTGGGCCGGTGAACGTACCGCACTCGACGATAAGTACAGTTCCTCCATCGTGGCGGTAGATGCCACCACCGGTAAAGTGCGCTGGCACTATCAGACCACCCACCACGACCTGTGGGACTTTGACCTGCCGTCGCAGCCGCTGTTATACGACCTGCCAGATGGTAAAGGCGGCACCACGCCGGTACTGGTCCAGACCAGCAAGCAGGGCATGATCTTTATGCTCAATCGCGAAACCGGTGAGCCGGTAGCCAAAGTCGAAGAACGTCCGGTTCCGGCAGGCAACGTGCCCGGCGAACGCTACTCGCCGACTCAGCCTTACTCCGTTGGCATGCCGATGATCGGCAACGAAACGCTGAAAGAGTCCGATATGTGGGGCGCTACGCCGGTTGACCTGCTGTTGTGCCGCATCCAGTTTAAAGAGATGCGTCATCAGGGTATCTTCACCCCACCTGGCGAAGACCGTTCCCTGCAGTATCCTGGCTCACTGGGCGGAATGAACTGGGGCAGCGTGTCGGTTGACCCGAACAACAGCCTGATGTTCGTCAACGATATGCGTCTGGGTCTGGCAAACTACATGGTGCCACGCGCCAATGTGGCGAAGAATGCCAGCGGTATCGAGATGGGGATTGTACCGATGGACGGTACCCCGTACGGCGCCATGCGCGAGCGTTTCCTGTCACCGCTGGGTATTCCTTGCCAGAAACCGCCGTTCGGCACCATGTCTGCGGTGGATCTGAAGTCAGGGAAAATCGTCTGGCAGGTACCGGTTGGTACGGTTGAAGATACCGGGCCGCTGGGGATCCGCATGCATATGCCAATTCCTATCGGGATGCCTACGCTTGGCGCGTCGCTCTCGACGCAGTCCGGCCTGCTGTTCTTCGCCGGTACTCAGGATTTCTATCTGCGTGCGTTTGATACCGCAACCGGGAAAGAGATCTGGAAAGACCGTCTGCCGGTTGGCAGTCAGTCTGGCCCAATGACCTATGTATCGCCGAAAACCGGCAAACAGTACATCGTCATTAACGCGGGTGGTGCGCGCCAGTCACCAGATCGCGGTGATTACATTATTGCCTACGCATTGCCGGACAGTCATTAAGCCGAATGTCCGTCACATATTCGGTGACGGAAACCGATGCCTCGCCACCTTTACGGTGACGAGGCTTTTTTATTTGCAGGTCGAATGGCTCTCGCTTAAAACGTTTCCCAGTTATCCGCACCTGCGGTAGCTACCGCCGGGCGAGCGGGGTTAAAGGTGGCCTTTACTGTCGCTTTGGCCGTTTCAACGCGTTCGCTGGACTGTAAGCGGAAGGTACCAACTGCTTCGGTTAAGCGTGCCGCCTGTTCTTCCAGTGAAGCCGCCGCCGCAGAGGCTTCCTCCACCAGCGAGGCGTTTTGCTGAGTCACGTTATCCATCTCGGTGACCGCCTGGCTCACCTGCTGAATACCGCGATTCTGCTCGTCAGACGCAGCCGCAATCTCCAGCATGATATCGGTCACGCGTTTTACCGCATCCACAATATCGGTCATCGTGGTGCCCGCACGTACCACTTCGCCTGAGCCACGTTCAATCAACGTCACTGATTCACTGATCAGCCCCTCAATCTCTTTTGCCGCCTGGGCGCTACGGCTTGCCAGCGTGCGCACTTCACTCGCTACCACCGCAAATCCGCGCCCCTGTTCACCCGCACGCGCCGCTTCCACCGCCGCGTTCAGCGCCAGAATGTTAGTCTGGAAGGCAATACTGTTGATGACCGAGGTTATCTCAGAAATTTTCTTCGAGCTGGTCGAAATGCTGCCCATCGTCGACACCACGCCGGAGACCAGTTGGCCGCCGCGCGTTGCTTTGCCCGACGCGTCCTCCGCCAGTTTGCTGGCATGATGGGCGTTCTCGGCATTCTGTTTCACCGTTGCGGCTAACTGCTCCATGCTGGCCGCCGTCTGTTCAATCGCCGCCGCCTGCTGCTCGGTTCGAGAAGAGAGATCGGTATTGCCGGCGGAGATTTCGCTAGTGCCGCGATAAATTTCTTCTGCTCCCTGACGCACGCTGCCCACGGTCTGCACCAGCGCGTGCTGCATTTTTTGCAGATGGCCGTTGAGCTGCCCAATCTCGCTGCGCCCTACCGGTTCATCCGGCATCGTCAGGTCACCATTAGCAATCTGCGCAATGCGCACGCCCGCGCGCTGCAGCGGCAGGATCACCACGTTACGCAGGGTGGTAAAGGTGACGATGGTCATCAGCACCGCCAGCACAAACGCGCCGATCATAAATATCACGCCCAGGCGGGTACGATCGTGGGCCAGCTCGGCAAGCTGGTTGGCACGAGCGGTACGAATAGTAATGACCTTATTGCGTACATCGTTGTACGCGTCGTCGAACGCGCGCGCCTGCTCGCTTTCATAGTTAATGATGGCTTCAAACATGCCGTTTTTGGCGTATTTCAGCATCGGCGCCATCCCTTCTAAATAGGCGTTGTAGCGCTGATTCATTTCGGCATCCAGCGCTTCGTCCGCCTGCGTTTTCACGCTGCGGTTGGCGTAGAGCTTAAACCCATCCTGAGAGCGTTTGATTCTGTCTTCTGCCGCCGCCAGGTTTTTCTTCATGCTCTCCATTTCAGCAATACGGCTGTCCGCACCGGCGTGAATCATCATGATTCGGGCTTCGCGCAGATAGTTGGCGCTGTCGGAAAGCCCCACGCGCACCTGAAGCTCCTGGGTAACGTCGCGCTGGTCGTTATCGGCCTTCCACATAAAATAGCCCGCCAGCCCTGAACTCAGCGCGAACAGTACCAGAATGCCGCCCAGTACCGAGCCGAAAAACGGCACCAGACGGATATGATGTAAGAAGCCGACCTTTTGTGCGCGACGCGGCTGCGCGGATTTTTTTTCCATGAGTGACTCTCTTGTACTTGAGGTAAGTAATAGAGTCATCGGCCATTAGCGCTGATTTGTTATCAGCAATGGTGCAAAACGCAAGGCGGGTCACACTTCGGAGAACCAGCGGGACAATCCCGCTGGTTAGGGGGAGGATTATTTACCGCCGAAATGAATGACGGTACGGATAGATTTCCCTTCGTGCATCAGATCAAACGCTTCGTTGATCTGGTCTAACGGCAGACGGTGGGTAATAAACGGGTCGAGCTGAATTTTGCCCGCCATCGCCTCTTCCACCATGCCCGGCAGCTGGGTACGGCCTTTCACGCCGCCGAATGCCGAACCGCGCCATACGCGACCGGTCACCAGCTGGAACGGACGGGTTTTAATTTCCTGACCCGCACCAGCCACGCCGATGATAATGCTTTCGCCCCAGCCTTTATGGCAGCATTCCAGCGCCGAACGCATCACGTTGACGTTGCCAATACATTCGAAGCTGAAGTCCACGCCGCCGTCGGTCAATTCAACGATCACGTCCTGAATCGGCTTATCGTAGTCTTTCGGGTTGATAAAGTCGGTTGCGCCCATTTCACGCGCCAGGGTGAATTTTTCCGGGTTCGTGTCCACGGCCAGAATGCGCCCGGCTTTTGCCTGTACCGCGCCCTGAATCACTGCCAGACCAATACCGCCGAGGCCAAACACCGCCACGGTATCGCCCTCTTTCACTTTCGCCGTGTTGTGTACCGCGCCGATACCGGTGGTCACACCGCAGCCCAGCAGGCAGACTTTATCCAGCGGCGCCTGCGGGTTCACCTTCGCCAGTGAGATCTCCGCACAGACGGTGTACTCGCTGAAGGTGCTGGTACCCATATAGTGATAAATCGGTTCACCGTTATAGGAGAAACGGGTGGTGCCATCCGGCATTAACCCTTTACCCTGAGTGGCGCGTACCGCCTGGCACAGGTTGGTTTTGCCCGATTTACAGAACTTACACTCGCCACATTCTGCGGTATACAGTGGAATAACATGGTCGCCCGGCTTGAGGCTGGTTACCCCTTCGCCCACTTCAACGACCACGCCGCCGCCTTCATGGCCAAGCACCGCCGGGAACACGCCTTCAGGGTCGTCCCCTGACAAGGTGAATGCATCGGTATGGCAAACGCCGGTATGGGTGATTTTGACCAGCACTTCGCCTTTTTTCGGCGGCGCAACGTCAATTTCCACAATCTTCAGCGGCTGACCTGGGCCAAACGCAACTGCAGCACGTGATTTCATAACTCTCTTTTCCATTATGGGGATTATTTTAAATAGGACCGAAGCAGGTGACCGACCTCAGCCATGCGCAGCGCCCGCTGATCCGGCGTGGTTTCACCGCTGACCAGTTCATCTTTAAGGTGCATTTCAACCATCTCGCCCATCAGGCCGTTAGAGGCCCCGCGAATCGAGGCAATCTGCTGCAGGATGGTCAGGCAGGAGTCACCCGATTCCAGCGCACGCTCCAGCGCTTCAACCTGCCCTTTAATACGGCGCACTCGGCTTAATGCCCGTTTTTTGTCTTCGAGTGAATGCGGCATAGCTCCTCCGATAGTATAGGGGGGTATACTATCAATCTCATTGTGTTGATGTAAAATAAATGTTTTATTTTTTTCAAATGCGCGAAAGAGCATATCGCAAGCGGCGCGGGTTTACGCATCCAGAGCTCTAAGTTTAGACGTTTATTACGGGGATGTGATGGCCGGCCTGCGCCGTTATCGTGATGTGAAAAGGAATAAAACAGACTGGCCCGATAAGGGTTACCGGGCCAGGGAAGTTATCAGGACTGGAGCGTTGCCAGACGCGCGGCAAAGCCGACAAACACCAGGCCAATCAGGCTGTTACCGATTTTCGCCAGTTTTTTACGCGTTTTCACATAGCGCGTCACCAGCGAGCCAGAGACAATCAGGAAGCTCAGGTAGGTAAAGCTCACCAGCTCCAGCGTCACCGCGAGAATAAAGAACGCCAGGCCCGGGGTTGTCGCGTGAACGTCAATAAACTGCACGAAGAACGACACGTAGAACAGGATCGCTTTCGGATTGGTGAGGCTCAGCGTTAACGCACGCTTGAAGATAGCGTGGCCCGGTTCTGCCGCTTCATCGTGTTCGGCATTTTGACGTTTCAGCGTACTGTAGAGCATCTTGCCGCCGAGATAGAGCAGATAAATGGCCCCCAGGTAGCGGACAATATTAAACAGCACCGGCGTGGTTTTAATCAGCGTGGCGACGCCCGCAAACGAAAGAGACATCAGAACGGCATCGCCAATAAACACCGCGAGCGCCGCCATATAGCCTTTGCGGATACCGTGCGATACGCCGGTCTTTAGCACGAAGAAGGTATTCGGCCCCGGCACCAGAATAATAAAGATGGCCCCGAGCAAATAGGTCCAGTAATTAAGTACACCAAAATCTGCGAACACCCTGTTCTCTCCACTCATACGTCAGACATAAGACTTATGGTAGCGCAGAGCCCAGGGAGTTGAAAGCGTGTTAACGCTTGCGCGGCATCATGCGCAGCAGCGTATTGTCCTTCCAGATATAGTGGTGCGCCAGCGCGGCAAGCGCATGCAGACCAATCAGCCAGTAGCCGAGGTTGGCGAGGAACACGTGATAGTGTTTAAGCGTATCGACGAGGTCGAAATTCCCCTCCGCTGCGTGCGGCATGGTGATACCAAACGCCAGCCACGGGTTACCACGGTTGTACATCATGATAAGACCAATTAGCGGCAGCGCGATAAACAGCAGGTAGATAGCCAGGTGCCCCAGGTGCGCCATGCCGGTCATCATCGGTTTTGGCTTCGGCACGATTGGCGGCGCCGGGCGCTTCAGGCGAATCAGCAGACGCGCCACCATCAGCACCAGTACGCTAATCCCGCAGGAGACGTGGATCATGTTAATAACCGGACGGTCGCTGCGGGGGAAAAATCCGCGTAGTTCCATCGCCGCATAGGCCACCACCACCAGCAGAAAGACCAGCCAATGGATGGCAATTTGTAAGCGGGAATATTTATCGTTCATCGCCAAAATACTCTGAGAAGTAACATAAAAAAGCAAAATAGCCGCGATTCATTAAAATTTCATTAACTTTTTCAAATCGATACAAATTAAATTTTCGCGACAGCGTTGCCCTTCCCGGCGCGCTGAACTAAGCCTGGACAGGTGAAATACATAAACCACACTTATTCATTGAATCGATCTGACGTACGCGTATTGGGCTGACATCCCATCACTGACAGGAGAGCACCATGAGTAAAATTGGCATTAACGGGTTTGGACGTATTGGTCGTCTGGTTCTGCGCCGTTTACTGGAAGTATCCAGCAGTCATGAAGTGGTCGCGATTAACGATCTCACCTCCCCCAAAGTTCTGGCTTATCTATTAAAGCATGACTCCAACTATGGTCCGTTCCCGTGGAGCGTGGATTACAACGATAATGCGCTGATTGTGAATGGTAAAACCATCACCGTTTACGCCGAAAAAGAGGCGCAAAATATTCCCTGGACCGCCCAGGGCGCTGAACTGATTGTCGAATGCACCGGCTTCTACACCTCAACGGAAAAATCGCAGGCGCACATTGATGCCGGGGCGAAAAAAGTGCTGGTCTCCGCCCCTGCGGGCGACATGAAAACCCTCGTCTTTAACGTCAACGACGATACGCTGAACGCCAGCGATAAGATTATCTCCGTCGCCTCGTGCACCACCAACTGCCTGGCGCCAATGGCCAAAGCCCTTCACGACGCATTTGGCATTGAAGTCGGTACCATGACCACCATTCACGCCTACACCGGCACCCAGTCGCTGGTTGATGGCCCGCGCGGTAAGGATTTGCGCGCCTCACGTGCGGCCGCAGAGAACATCATTCCGCATACCACCGGGGCTGCCAAGGCCATTGGCCTGGTGATCCCCGCGCTGAGCGGCAAGCTGAAGGGCCATGCCCAGCGCGTGCCGACCAAAACCGGCTCGGTAACCGAACTGGTCTCTATCCTGGGTAAGAAAGTGACCGCCGAGGAGGTCAACCAGGTGATGAAGAACGCGGCGCACAACAATGAATCATTTGGCTATACCGAAGAGGAGATTGTCTCTTCCGATATCATCGGCACCCATTTCGGTTCCGTTTTCGATGCCACCCAAACCGAAGTGACCGAGGCAGGCGGCCTGCAGTTGGTTAAAACCGTCTCCTGGTACGATAACGAATATGGTTTTGTGACCCAGCTGATTCGCGTGCTGGAAAAATTCGCCAAAATGTAACGCCTCAGGCGGGCGGCATCATGCCCCCGCCGTCTTCCCTGTCAAAAAATGGTCGTCCGATTTTCGGTTGCTGGCGTTTTGCTCGTCGCGGCACACTCCGTTTGCACACACAACCGGAGAACCCGATGAACTTCAGCAAATTACACCATCAACCTCACCCTCTGCTTATCGCCAACGTGTGGGATGTCGCTAGCGCGCTGGCAGCCGAGAATGCCGGGTATCAGGCGATGGGAACGTCCAGCGCCGCCATCGCGGCCATGTTGGGCTACGCCGACGGCGAAGGTCTTCCTTTTGCCGAACTACGCTATCTCGTCAGCCGTATTCGCGCCTGTACGTCATTACCACTCAGCGTGGATATGGAAGCTGGCTATGCTGACTGCGTCGATGGCATTGTGGAGAATTTGCTGCAACTGAGAGCGCTTGGCGTGGTAGGTGTGAATCTGGAAGACAGCCGGGTTCACAACGGTGTACGACGCCTGATAGATACTGACTGTTTCGCTCATCAACTGCGAGAGATCCACAAAGCGCTCAACGCCAGTGGCTGCCCGCTCTTTTTAAACGTGCGTACCGATGCCTTTCTGCTTGGCTTACCTGATGCATTGCAAGTGACACTGTCACGCATTGCTCACTATGCGGCAAACGGTGCCGACGGGCTGTTTGTGCCGTGCGTCCACCGTTTGCAGGATATTGCCACTCTGGTCCAGCAAACCACCCTACCGCTGAACGTGATGGCGGTTCCCGACCTGGCCGATTTCGCCACGCTGACAGAACTTGGGGTACGTCGCATTTCAATGGGTAATGCGGTACATAGTGCAATACAAACCCGGCTAAACGATCTACTGTTAACCCTTCGCCATCAGCCGTCCTTTGCAGGAGTCTTCGACGATGAAAGTCACCGATAGTGCCCAGTGCGACACCTGGTACCAGGCACTGCTAGCGCGGGCGTCGGAGTATACCGGCGTTTTCTACGTCGGGGTAAAAACCACCGGGGTGTTCTGTATTTCGGTGTGCCGCGCACGAAAACCGAAGCGTGAAAACGTGGAGTTTTACCGTGATTTCAAGTCGGCGCTGGACGCAGGCTTTCGCCCCTGCAAGGTATGCCGCCCTACCGAAAACGCCTGCAGCGCACCGGATTTTATCGAGCAGGCGATGGCGCTGGTGCGGCAAACGCCGAAAGCGCGCGTCAGCGATACTCAGCTTCGTGAACACCACCTCAGCCCGGAGCGCGTCCGACGCTGGTTTTTGCACCACCACGGCATCACCTTTCAGGCGTTCCAGCGGATGCAGCGGGTTAACGTTGCCCTGCAGGAGTTGAAAAGCGGGCGCAGCGCCACGGATGTGGCTTTTGATAGCGGCTACGAGTCGCTTAGCGGCTTCGGCTATACCTATAAAAAGCTCACCGGCCACTCTCCGGCAACGGTCCAGCAATCGCTGTTGATTCACCGCTTTACCACGCCGATTGGGCCGATGTTCGTCTGCGCCAGCGAACGTGGGGTGTGCCTACTTGAGTTTGTCGACCGCCGGATGCTGGAGACCGAATTTAGCGACATCCAGCGCCTGCTGAATGCCCGCATTATCGCCGGGCAAAATGATCATACCCGACAGGCTGAAAAAGAGATTAGCGAGTATTTTGCCGGACAGCGTCAGCGCTTTACCCTGGCGCTGGATACGCCCGGCAGCGACTTTCAACGCCGTGTCTGGCAGGCATTGTGTTTGCTACCCTGCGGTGAAACCACCCACTATCAGGCGCTGGCCGAAACGCTCAACCAACCGACCGCCGCCCGCGCCGTTGCGGCGGCCAACGGCGCGAATCGTATTGCTATCGTCATTCCCTGCCATCGGGTGATTGGCAAAGACGGCAGCATGACCGGCTACGGCGGCGGCATTGCCCGTAAAGCCTGGCTACTGGAACACGAGGCAAAAATAGCCCGCGTGGAGAGATAATCCGCGCGACATCAAACCGATTGAGGATGCCATGAACGCAACGCCCAAGGATCTATTACTAACACGGATGGCCCAGGCAGCCCGCACGTCCACCACTTTCCCCCTCTGGCCCGGCGGCGATGCACCGGGTGCCAGCACCAGTACCGTAACGCCGGTGCTGGAAAGCGACCACACCGGCAGCAGCGCGTGGGATCGCGCGGTCACCGGTGTTCGTGCACCGCAAATAACGGTGTTTCAGCCAGACAATCCCAACGGCGTGGGGATTCTGGTGACGCCTGGCGGTTCCTATCAGCGCGTGGTGCTGGATAAAGAAGGCACGGCGCTCGCCCCCGATTTTACCGCTCAAGGCTATACGCTATTCGTGATGACCTACCGCATGCCGGGAGACGGTCACCAGGAGGGAGCCAATGCCCCGCTGGCGGACGTTCAGCGTGCCATGCGTACCCTCCGCAGCCAGGCCGCACGCTGGCAGATTTCGCCTGACAAAATCGGCGTTCTCGGTTTCTCCTCTGGCGGGCACGTGGCGGCAAGCCTGGGGACGCGCTATCTGGAGAAGGCCTATCCGCCGCTGGACGAGATTGATGAGATTTCTGCCCGCCCTGATTTTATGGCGCTGGTCTATCCCGTTATCAGCATGGACGAGGGGTTCGGCCACCCTGGTTCGCGCCGTGCATTGCTTGGCGATACGCCAGACCCGACCCAGCGTGCGCATTACTCACTGGAAAAACGCGTCGACCGTCAGGTGCCGCCAACCTTTTTGCTGCATGCGGTCGACGATCCGGCGGTGAAGGTGGAAAACAGCCTGGCGCTGTTTAATGCGTTGCACGCGCAGCAGGTGCCGGTAGAGATGCATCTGTTTGAACAGGGGCGACACGGGTTTGGTATTCGTGATGCCGAGGGGTTGCCGGTGGCGGTGTGGCCACGGTTGATGATGAACTGGATTGCGACGAAGGTTTAGCTCGGGGAGGTCCCGGCGTCGCGTTGCTCGGCCGGGCTACATTCGAAACGTAGCCCGGCTAAGCGCAGCGCCGCCGGGAAACGCACTTAGCCCTGCGTTTGCAAATAGACCATCTGCGTTTGCAGGTATTCATTCAGCCCATGCTTGCCGTCCGCCCCGCCGATGCCGGACTTACGCCAGCCCGCATGGAAACCCTGCATCGCTTCAAAGTTCTCGCGGTTGATATAGGTTTCGCCAAACTTGAGGCCGCGCACGGCTTTCATCGCCTGGTTGAGGTCGCGGGTATAGACCGATGAGGTCAGCCCGTAGTCGCTGTCGTTCGCCATTTTCAGCGCCTCATCCAACGTATCGAACATCACTACCGGCAGCACCGGGCCGAAGGTCTCTTCGTGCATGATGCTCATCTCCTGGCGCACGTCCAGCAGCAGCGTTGGTGGGTAGAAATAACCGGCACCGTCTACCGCTTTACCACCTAACACCACCTTCGCGCCCTGAGCGACGGCTTTCGCCACTTTCTGCTCTACGCGCTCCAGCGCGGCGGCGTTAATCAACGGCCCCATCGCAATATCGTTGCGTTTTGCCGGGTCGCCAAAGGCCACGGCCTTCATCGCTTCACCCAGTTTATTGACGAAGCTATCGTAAATCCCTTTCTGCACATAGACGCGCTCGGCGCAGTTACACACCTGCCCGGTGTTAATCACGCGCGAATCGACAATCGCTTTCACCGCCAGCTCAAGATCGGCATCATCCAGCACAATCGCCGGTGCTTTACCGCCCAGTTCAAGTCCCACTTTGGTGATATTTTTTGCCGCCGCCGCCATGATTTTCTCACCCGCGGCCACGCTGCCGGTCATGCTGACCATCGCCACCTTCGGGTTACCTGCCAGCTCCTGGCCCACGGTTTCCCCGCGCCCCAGCACCAGGTTGAAAACGCCTTTCGGCAGGCCAATTTTATGAACAATTTCAGCAAAGGCGATGGCGTTATTCGGCGTAAACTCGCTTGGTTTGATAACGATGGTATTACCGGTAATCAGTGCGGGTGCCATCTTGCGGGCAATCAGGAAGAACGGGAAGTTCCACGGCAGAATCCCGGTGGTCACCCCCAGCGCACGTTTAAAGACAAAGATATTTTCACCGGGGCGATCGCTTTGCAGGATCTCCCCTTCGTAACGACGCGCCCACTCGGCCATGTACTCGATATAGTCAGCGGTGAAACCCACCTCAACCTCGGCCAGCTGTTGAATTTTGCCACCTTCGGCAACAATCATCTGGCTAATCTCCGCCGCGCGCTCGCGAATGCCTGCGGCAATTTTACGCAGCCATCCGGCACGTTCAATCGCTGGCAGCGCTTCCCAGGCTGGCTGCGCGCGCTCAGCGGCATCAATCGCTTGCTTCGCGTGCTCGGCATCACCATCAGGAATACGGGAAAGACACGCTTCGGTTGCCGGGTTAATCACATCAATCCAGCTATCGCCCTGCCAACTGACGAACTGACCATCGATATACATCGGGTGTTGTACGGGTGACGTCATGAGCTGCTCCTGTCTGTGTTAGGTCATTAACAAGTAAAAATATTGTTAAATACATATACACTCTGGCAACTTTTCCAACCGATTATGTCTGTTTCTGTGAAGCCGCGCGTAAAGATAGCGCGCTAATTTTCCGCAAGATGCGGCACTGGTTTAGCCGAGGTTTATCGCGAAAGACCTATCATGTAGCGCAATGTTTTTTCTTTCTGGCTTTACTTAGTTTTAAAATGCGTAAAATACCCAGCGTGCTGGCATTTGCGTCGGCACTGCTGCCGGCCGCCTCCAGCTTTGCAGATGAGATAAATCTCTACTCCGTTAATACCGGCTCCTTTGTCTACCATATGAGCGGCAACCACGGTCAATATAACGAAAAATTCAATAACGACTTTTTCTCCATCGAACGTAAGTTCTCTGAAGATTCAAAATACAGTCTGCTGGTCGGCACAATGAAGAACAGCTTTGCAGACCGCTGCCTGTCGCTGGGCGTGCGTCGCGACTGGCTGCAGGGCAGTGGCCAGAATAAGGGCTGGACCTTTAAAGGCGTATACGCCTATACGGGCGAGTTCTTTTTTGATGCCTTCAGCCACTGCGGCGACTCCGGCACCTACCATACGGCGAAAAAAATCACCGGCGTGGGCTTCTCACCGTATATCTACCACGGGCTGCAGTACAACTTTACCGACTACTTCGGTATTGAAAGCGGCATTATTCTGCCGTCGATATTTGTAGTCAGCGTGCAGTGGAGTTTCCGCTAGCCCGGCCGGGACGGCGGCCGGATTAGCGTCAAGCCATCGTTCGGCTAGCTAAGATCTGCTGAAGCTGCGGGTCTGCTGAAAGGTGCTGCCAGGCGGCTTCGACTTCAGTGGGGATATCGACGTGAGCAATAAAGTCTTTCCCGCGCGGCCCGTAACCCTTGGCATCATCACGCAGGCGAGGCACTTCACCGAACAGCAGCGACAGATAGCGCGATACCGGCCACAGCCCAACCGCCGGTTGACGATAGCTAACACCGTCCGGTGTATTGACCAGTTCCGGTACGTAGCCTGGATAGCTGAGACAGCGCGGTGCATTGTCCACACCCTGCCAGACGCGGGTAAAAGTCGCCATCGTGCGGCGCTGCATGGTGGGATCCTGCACTACCGTCACCGTATCGGGACGAATGCCCCTCTCTTCCATCACCCGGCGGGTAAACCAGGCATTCTCACCGCAGTTGGTAGACTGGTCTTCTACCACAATGCGCTCCCGCGGGATCTGCCAGAAACGGTGGGCAATCTCCGCCAGCAGCGTGGCCTCGGCTTCGCCATCACAGCTAATGCTTTGATAGCGCGGGTGCTCGGCAATGGCCTCGTAGAGGAAATTTGTCGAATGACCAATGCCGCCGCTTATCAATAGCGAACCACCGTGCTCGCTCGCCAATTGACAGGCCGCCTCAATGGTTGGCATCACGGCATTCCCCGCCATGACCACCCACTGCGTTTGTGAAGCCTGCGGCGGCGCAGCAAAATCATTTTGCGCCAGCCAACGCCCCAGCACGTTGGCAGCGTTCAGCGTTTCCTGTGGTAAGTTTGACACGTTCATCACCTGCTCTACTCCCTTCATTTCCACCATTTTGTAACAATCCTGAAATAACCAGAAACGTCTAAAAACAACAGGGTTGCACCTGAATAAAACGCTATTTAAAAGATATTTTTCAGCATTTAAATCTACTAACTAACAAACTTAAAGTTAAAACGAACAGAAATGGTTCTCATTTTTGCTCGCAAATTTCAATAACACGGTTGCCAAAGATAACACTCATATCTAAGTTGCTTAACAAACACACAACCTTTTTCACAATCCAGGTTGCACCATTCAAACAAAAAAGGTGACACCTGATTTTAACCCAATGTGGCGGGAGTTATTCTTCATGACAATACAAGAAAGTAGCACCACGATCCTGAAAAAGAATAAGAGGGTCCTGATTGCGAGCCTGACCGGCAGTTCCATTGAATGGTTTGACTATTTTTTATACGGAACAGCAGCCGCACTGGTGTTCAATAAAATCTTTTTCCCGATGGTTGACCCGGTCATCGGCCTGATTCTCTCCTACCTCTCCTTCTCGCTCACTTTCTTTATCCGCCCGATTGGCGGCGTTATCTTTGCTCACATTGGCGACCGTATCGGTCGTAAAAAGACGCTGGTGTTAACCCTGTCGCTGATGGGGAGTGCAACCGTGATGATTGGCCTGCTGCCGACCTATGACATGATTGGCATCTGGGCACCGATTTTACTCATTCTGATGCGTATTATTCAGGGGATTGGTATCGGCGGTGAATGGGGGGGCGCGCTGCTGCTGGCCTATGAATACGCGCCGGAAAAACGTAAAGGCTTCTTCGGCAGTATTCCGCAGGCAGGCGTGACAATTGGGATGCTGATGGCGACCTTTATCGTCTCGCTGATGACCCTGTTCAGCGAAGAACAGTTCCTCTCCTGGGGCTGGCGCATTCCGTTTTTGATGAGCGCGGCACTGGTGCTGGTTGGCCTGTGGATCCGTAAAGATATCGACGAAACGCCGGAATTCAAGAAGGTGAAAGAGTCGGGTAAAGTCGCTAAAGCGCCGCTGCGCGAAACGCTGACCAATCACTGGCGCGAAGTGATTATCGCAGCGGGTCTGAAGGTGGTAGAAACTGCACCGTTCTATATCTTCTCCACCTTCGTCGTGAGCTACGCCACCACTACCCTGACCTACCAGAAGTCACAGGTGCTGGAAGCCGTAACGCTCGGCGCACTGGTCTCCACGGTGATGATCCCATTGATGGGGCTGCTCTCCGATAAGATTGGCCGTCAGCGGATGTACGCGATTAGCGTCGTGCTGCTGGGTCTGTTTATCGTGCCGTGGTTCCTGCTGCTCAACACCGGCACCACCTGGGGGATCACCCTCGCCACCGTAATCACCTTCGGGATTTTATGGTCACCGATTACCGCCGTGCTGGGTACGCTGTGTTCGGAAATCTTTAGCGCCAACGTACGCTATACCGGCATCACGCTGGGCTATCAAATTGGCGCTGCGCTGGCAGGCGGCACCGCGCCGCTGATTGCGACCGGTCTGCTGGCAAAATACAACGGCGATTGGGTTCCCGTTGCCTGGTATCTGGCAACGACGGTGGCAATTTCTCTGACGGCGATTTTCTTTGCCAGTCGTCGGAAAAATCACGCGGCTTCGGTAAACGCGCAGACCAGTCAGATTTAACCCGTAGCCCGGACGAGGCGTGTTAACGCCGACTCCGGGTGTTTTTCCGGTGACGCTTCGCTTGGCCGGGCTACAAAAGCACTCGTATAGCAAACTAATAATCATATTCATGTAACATTTATTTTTCACATTCACTTGAATTATGGTTTTCAGCGAACGTAAAATCATTAGAGCTCTAATGATTATGAACGCATCGCCTATGGATAACCGTCAGCTTAATTTTTCTCATCTCCTCTATCTCACCGCCCACCACTGGCGGCTGGCGGTAAACCGTCGGCTGAAAGATCTGGGTATGAGTCAGGCCACATGGGTCGCCGTGGCCAGCATTGCGCGCAACGAACAGCCGCTATCGCAAGCTGAGCTGGCTCAGGAGTTGGGCGTGGAAAGCGCCACCGTGGTGCCGCTGATTAACAAACTGGTCGAGTCCAGGCTGGTCGAGCGAGTGCTGACCGATCGCGATAAACGTAAGCGGCTGCTGGTCGCAACGCCAAAAGGCCTTGAGCTTTATCATCAGGTGAAAGCCGTGGCGGATGAACTGCGTGAAGAAATTCTGACGGTGATTACCCCGGAAGAACAAGAGATAACCCGCAACGTACTGACCCGACTGCTGCGCGAAGTGGAGAAGAAATAATGGCTCCACCGCGTCGTGACCCCTATGCCCCGCACGACTGGGCACCCCACGAAAAACCGGCGATCCTCGGCTCACCCTCAACGCCTATTCACAGTGCGCCAAAGCGTGTCGCCTACGGGATCGTCGGCCTGCTGGTCTGCCTCACCGGCGCGCTAGGCAATGCGGTGGTGACCGCCAATCTACAAAACCTACAGGGTTCGTTTGCCGCCTGGTCGACGGAGATTGCCTGGCTGCCTGCCGTGTACGTCATGACCAACGTCTCGATTAACCTACTGTTGGTGAAATTCCGTCAGCAGTTTGGCCTGCGGGCGTTTACCGAAGGCTTTCTGGTGCTCTACGTGCTGGTCACCTTCTTTCACCTGTTCGTCAATGACCTCAGTTCGGCGCTGATGGTGCGCGCCGCCCACGGCATGGTGGCCGCAGCGCTCAGTTCGCTCGGGATCTATTATCAGGTGCAGGCCTGGCCGGCGAAACACCGCCTGAAGGCGTTGACCATTGGGATTACCGGCTCGTCGTTGGCGATCCCCATCGCCCGCCTGTTCTCCACCGAACTGCTGCAAATCGATGAATGGCGCGGGCTTTATTTCTTCGAGCTGGGGTTAGCGCTGGTATCGCTGGCCTGCGTTATCGCCCTCAAGCTGCCGCCGAGCGATCGCAAAAAAGTATTCGAGAAGAAAGATTTTATTACCTTTATTCTACTGGCTCCCGGCATGGCACTGATTTGCGCCGTGCTATCGCTGGGCCGTCTGGACTGGTGGTTTGAAGCGCCGTGGATTGGCTGGTCGCTGGCAGCGGCGGTGGTGCTGATTGTGTCCGCCATTATCTTTGAACATAACCGCACCAACCCGCTGCTCAATACCCGCTGGCTCTCCAGCGGCAGTATTTTGCGCCTGGGGCTGATTATGGTGCTGATCCGCATCGTGCTGGCGGAGCAGAACACCGGCGTGATCGGCTGGCTTCAGTATGTGGGACTGCAAAACGAGCAGATGACGACGCTGGCCTGGTCCATTTTTGCCGGTATTACCTGCGGGATTATCGCCAGTTGCCTGACGCTCAACCCGCGCCGCCTGTACTGGCCGACCGCCACGGCGTTAACGCTCATCATGATAGCCTCGCTGCTGGACAGCCAGTCCACCAGCCTGACGCGCCCGGACCAGCTGATGTTCAGCCAGTTCCTGCTCGGTTTCGGTAGCGCCTTCTTCCTCGCACCCGCCATGCTCGCCGGTATCGGCGGGGTGATTGCCGATCAGCGCAATCTGGTGAGCTTTTCGGTGCTGTTTGGCATGAGCCAGAACATTGGCGGGCTGCTCGGTTCAGCGATCCTCGGTACCTTCCAGACCTGGCGTGAGAAGTTTCACTCCAGCCAGCTTGCCGACCAGATAACCACCCTCAATCCGCTGATTAACGAGCGGCTGCAGCTTTACGCCCAGCAGTATCAGAGCCAGCTTGGCGATAGCGCGCTATTGAACGTTCAGGCCAGTACCGTGCTGCAAAACCTCTCCACGCTGGAGGCCAATATTCTCGCCTACAATGACACGTATCTGCTAACAGCGGCCATTTCCGCCGCCACGCTGCTGTGGGTGTTCTGGCGATTATTAAGATTGCGTATTACCGCCCATATCGCGCTGAAACGTGCGACGGGAAGCAAATAACAACAAGAGAGATCTGGAGTCGTTATGAGTCAGCAGGATGCGGCCCAACAACAGGCCAATACCCGAAACAATATCCGCGTGGTATCCATTTTTACCGCCGCAGCCATCGGCCTCGTCGGCGTACTGGTGATTCTGTACGCCTGGCAGCTACCGCCGTTTACCCGCCACAGTCAGTTCACTGACAACGCCTACGTGCGCGGCCAGACCACCTTTATCAGCCCGCAGGTCAATGGCTACGTTACCGGGGTAAACGTGCAGGACTTTAACCAGGTCAAAAAAGGCCAGGTACTGTTCCAGATTGATGACCGCATCTATAAGCAGCGCGTGCACCAGGCACAGGCGCAGCTGGCAATGAAGGAAGCGGCGCTACGCAATAACCTCCAGCAGCGCAAAAGCGCCGAGGCGGTGATTGTCCGTAACGAAGCGGTGCTGCAAAATGCCCGCGCGCAGAATCTCAAATCGCAGGCGGATTTAAAGCGCGTGCAGGATCTGACGGCGGACGGTTCGCTGTCGATTCGTGAACGAGATTCCGCCCGCGCCAGCGCCGCTCAGGGGACGGCGGATATTGAGCAGGCAAAGGCGACGCTGGAGATGTCAAAGCAGGATCTGCAGACCACCATCGTCAACCGTGACGCGCTGGAAGCCGACGTGGCCAACGCCAAAGCCTCGCTGGAGCTGGCGGAGATAGACTTGCAAAACACGCGCATTATCGCCCCCACCGACGGCCAGCTTGGGCAAATCGCCGTACGGCTTGGCGCGTACGTGACCGCCGGAACGCACTTAACGCCGCTGGTGCCGCCGCAGCACTGGGTTATCGCCAATTTGAAAGAAACTCAGCTTGCAACCATACGTATCGGCCAGCCGGCGACCTTTACCGTCGATGCGCTCAACAGCGAGAAGTTCAGCGGTACCGTGCAGAGCATTTCACCGGCCACCGGCGTGGAGTTCAGCGCGATTTCACCGGATAACGCCACCGGTAACTTTGTCAAAATTGCCCAGCGTATTCCGGTACGCATTGCAGTGGATGAAGGACAGAATAACCTGCAGCGCCTGCGTCCGGGGATGTCAGTACAGGTCACCATAGATACCCGCGCGGAGGCGAAACCATGATCCGCCCCGTCGCCCTGGCGCTGGCTCTCGCGCTGGTCGGCTGTCAGTCTGCCGACGTACAGCGCGCCGAACCTACGCTGGCTATTCCTGCCGCCTGGCGCGCCGACATTGGCCCTGCCAGCCCGGTCGAGGGGGTATGGTGGCGCAATTTTCACGACAGCGCGCTCAACCAGTACGTTGACCAGGCGCTACGCTACAACAGCGATGTGCTGATCGCCCGCGAGCGAGTGAATGAATATCAGGCGCGCGCCTATGCCGCCGATGGCAGCCTGTTCCCCACGCTGGACGCCGGGCTAACCGGCACTCGCGCCCGCGCACAGTCTGCCGCTACCGGTTTACCGATTCACAGCACGGTCTATAAAGGCGGCCTGACCGCCAGTTATGATGTCGATCTCTGGGGGGCAAATCGCAGCGCCTCCGATGCCGCCAAGGCAAGCCTGGCGGCGCAAAAAGCCGCCGCCGCTGCCGCAGATTTGACGGTCGCGACCTCGGTTTCCGTAGGCTATATCACCCTGCTGTCGCTCGATGAGCAGCTACAGGTTACTGAGCAAACGCTGAAGTCGCGGGAAGAGGCGTATAAGCTAGCAAAGCGCCAGTATGAAACCGGCTATACTTCTCGCCTCGAACTGATGCAGGCGGATTCAGCGCTGCGTTCTACTCGAGCTCAGGTGCCGCTGCTGCGCCATCAAATCGCCCAGCAGGAGAACGCGCTGAGCGTGCTGCTCGGCAATAATCCCGGCGAAGTAAAACGCAACGCGTTTGATAAACTCACCCCGCTTTCGCTGCCGTTGCAGCTTCCCTCTACGCTGCTCAACCGCCGCCCCGATATCGCTCAGGCCCAGCGTCAGTTGATCGCCGCCGATGCGACCCTGGCATCGGCGCAGGCCAAACTTCTGCCATCGATTAATCTGACGGCAACCGGCAGCTTCCAGGACCGCACGCTGCCGGACCTGCTCGATAACCCACTGCGGCTCTGGAGCATTGGCGGCAGTATTCTTGCGCCGTTGCTCAACCGTCAGGCGCTGAATGCGCAGGTCGACGTGTCGATGGCCCAGCGCAATCAGGCGCTGTACAGCTATGAAAAAACAGTACGCAGCGCGTTTAAAGAGGTCAACGATAGCCTCGATGCCATCACCCGCTACGGCGAACAACTGACTGAACTGCAAGGTCAGGAAGACGTGGCTCAGGAGACCCTGCGGCTGGCGCAGAATCGCTACAACAACGGTTACTCTTCTTATCTTGATGTGTTGGATGCGCAGCGTACCTTGTTCTCAACGCAAATCAGCGTAGTACAGGTGAAAAACAATCTGCTGCTGGCGCAAATCGATCTTTACCGGTCGCTAGGAGGCGGCTGGTCTTCGCTGTCAGGCTGACAAATCCCAAGGGGTGTCACAATGCAAAAACAGTGGTCGGACGTTGATAATTATTTGATAGAGAACCTGATTCCCAACGATCCCGTGCTGTCTCAGGTGTTAGAGAACAACCATCGTGCCGGTCTGCCCGCGCACGATGTGGCGGCCAATCAGGGGCAGCTGCTGGCGCTGTTTATCCGTATGGTGGGTGCGAAATCCATTCTGGAGATAGGTACGTTAGGCGCGTACAGCACCATCTGGATGGCTCGCGAACTGCCGCCTAACGGGCGGTTAATTACCCTCGAAGCCGACCCGTTGCACGCCCGTGTGGCGCGAGAGAATATCGCGCTCGCCGGGCTTGATAGCGTGGTAACGCTGCGCGAAGGCCCGGCGCTGGATTCTTTGGCGACGCTTGCGGATGCCGCGCCGTTTGACGTGATTTTTATTGATGCCGATAAGCCGAACAACCCTTATTACCTGCAATGGGCACTGAAATATTCTCGTCCAGGAACACTTATCATCGGCGATAACGTGGTGCGCGACGGTGAGGTGACCAACCCCAACAGCACCGACGACCGCGTGCTCGGCGTGCGTCGGTTTATTGAGATGATGCATAACGATCCGCGCCTAACGGTCACGGCACTGCAAACGGTCGGGATTAAGGGGTGGGATGGGTTTACGCTGGCGTGGGTAAACGCGTAGAAACGGTAAAGACCCGGGGTCGGCGTGCGCCTCGCCCGGGCTACATCATTATTGAAGCCCGGCCAGGCGCAGGTACAAACCGGAAACATAGGTAACACTTTAGACCGGATACATGGGTAACAGTTATAACTGGCATAGAAGAGGAGACTCGCTATGCCCTGGACTGAGACCCGACCTATGC
>NZ_VDAG01000101.1:0-2549 GCF_019584505.1 Kluyvera sp. EC_51
TCGAGACGTGTTGCAACGCTGGCAACAGAATAACCGCGATCAACAACCTGTTTGACTGCTTCAGTTTTAAACTCTTCGGGATAACGCTTACCGCTCATGGGCACCTCTCTTTAAGTCATCTTAAATGACTCTGAGGTGTCTGTTAAACCTGTGGCGATTCAAGACTAATATATAACAATCAGCAAACCCCCAACACAAATCAGAAAATCACGGCATATCAATAACTTAGTAAAAATTCCGCATCCGTACCACAAATTTTGGCAATACTATTGCTTTATTGTGATAAAAATTACAATATAATTTTAATTAAAATTTATGGTATTTGTTATGGATACTACATTCATTGCTGAACCTATAGTGAGCATTGACGAGAGGTTGTTAGGCGTTGAGCTTCTCACTCGCTTCATTGCCTCAGATGGACGCCCCCTTCACCCTGAGTTCGTAATTTCATCTTGGGATTTAGATAGGAAGCGGCTTTTCCTATACGAACAATGTGGAAACATTGCCACTATGCAAACGTGGTTCGAACGAAAGAATCTATTTTGTACACTGAACATTGATCAGCAAATGGCTTTTTTAATACGTCATGACTACATACTTAGACAAACTTTCGAATCGATGCCATTCGTCAAACTTGAACTTTCTGAGCATTTCCCTGGTTTGGATAAGGGATTGAAAAGTTCCTTATTAAAATCGCTGAGCCAGGGTGTAAATAGGCTATGGCTCGATGACCTTGGCGCAGGAAACGCGAATGTAGTTAGTTTGATGGAAGGATACTTTGAGGTTGTAAAGGTAGATCGCTGCTTCTTTAATGAGCAGGTGCAGAATCCAATCCTCTACCCGCTGATTGCTTCCATTCAAAAACACTGCGACAAAATTATTATTGAAGGGATTGAGAATAGAGAACATATGGGGTTACTGCGTGAGGTGGGGATTTGGGGATTACAGGGGGATCTTTTTAAATCTGTCCCTTTTAAAAATGTGGATTCATTGCTTTAGTGTTGAAACCTGAATCGCCACGGATAATCTAGACACTTCCGAGCCGTTGATGGACTGACCCCACCACGGTAGACGATCCTGCCCTATAGTTTGAGCATAGGAGGAGCGTATGGGCACACCACGATTTACACCTGAATTTAAGGAAGAAGCCGTCCGTCAGATAACGGAACGCGGTTATTCCGTGGCCGAAGTTTCTGACCGTCTGGGCGTTTCCGCACACAGTCTCTATAAGTGGTTACGGGCGATTAAACCTGATAACAGCGAGCAGCATGCCCGGGATTTACTGGAAGCTAAAAGCGAGATCCTGAAACTCCGGGCGCAGCTAAAACGCACCGAAGAAGAACGGGATATCCTGAAAAAGGCCGCGCGGTACTTTGCAAGGGAGCCCGACTGAAGTACCGCTTTATCAATGAGCACCGCACTGTATGGGGTGTGATGACGATGTGTCGGGTACTGAATGTCGCCCGGGCCGGGTTCTATGCGTGGCTGCATAACCCTGTCTCAGCGCGTGATAAAGATAACCAACGCCTGCTGATGCTTATCCGCGACTCATATTCCCTGAGCGGAGGCGTATACGGTTACCGGCGGGTTCATGGCGATCTGAATGAAATCGGGGAAACCTGCGGTAAAAATCGGGTGGGTCGGATCATGCAACTGAACCGGATTAAAGCTGTGCGCGGCTATAAAGCACCACGTCGTATCTCTGGCAGGCCTTCAGTCGTTGCTCCTAATCGCGTGCAGCGGCAGTTCACCGTTGTCCGGGCCAACCAGGTCTGGGTCACCGATATTACTTATATCCGCACCTGGCAGGGCTGGCTGTATCTGGCGGTGGTTATCGATCTCTTTGCCCGTAATGTGGTCGGCTGGTCGATGAAACCCACGCTCTCACGCGAACTGGCGCTCGACGCGCTGATGATGGCGGTCTGGCGACGTAAACCCGACGGCGAGGTTATCGTTCACTCAGACCAGGGCAGCCAGTACGGCAGTGACGACTGGCAGCGCTTCTGCCGGGCCAATAATCTGGCCCCAAGCATGAGCCGGCGTGGCAACTGCTGGGATAATGCGGTGGCCGAATCGTTCTTCAGTTCACTGAAAAAAGAACGCATCAGAAAACGTATCTATAAAACCCGGGATCTGGCCCGGGCGGATATCTTCGATTACATTGAAGTGTTCTACAACCGGGCCCGGCGCCACAGTCATCTCGGCGGCGTCAGTCCTGAGGCCTTTGAACAGGCCTCGTCGTGAGGACAGAATTTGTCTACGGACGTGGGGTCAGTCCATGATAATACAGGTTTTCATATTCAGCCGGTGGCATCTGATCACTCGAACCATGCCGACGCCTACAGTTATAAAACATTTCGATGTAATCAAAAATATCGCTGCGGGCTTCTTCCCGCGTTCCGTAGATCTTTTTCTTTATCCGTTCACGCTTCAGCAACTGGAAAAAGCTTTCTGCAACCGCATTATCATGGCAGTTACCGCGACGGCTCATGCTGCCCTCCAGGCCGTGTGATTTCAGGAACGACTGCCATTCATGGCTTGTGTACTGA
>NZ_VDAG01000102.1:0-299 GCF_019584505.1 Kluyvera sp. EC_51
TTCTGTGTTTGCGCTTTCTGTCCGGAACCATCCCCTGGCGTTTGAGGATATCGCCGATAGTGCTGGCAGCCGGAACAGGGAAGTCGGCCTGATGGTTAAGGAGCCACATCCGCAGTTTTTTAGGTCCCCAGTCAGGATGTTTTTGCCGTAATGCCATCAGATGGGCAGCAATATCTGGCGGGACGGTGCGGGAATGTGAGAGTGGCGCGCGTGAGCGGTCGAAAAGCGTCGCAGGCTCTGAAGGGTCGAAACGCCCGAGCCATTTATAGCCCGTTTTACGACTGATGCCGAAGAGACGG
>NZ_VDAG01000103.1:0-402 GCF_019584505.1 Kluyvera sp. EC_51
CGGCGTACTACACAGGAAAAGATCGCAAGTGTTCAGCAGAGTTTTGAACCGGGAATGACGGTCTCCCTTGTTGCCCGGCAACACGGTGTGGCAGCCAGCCAGTTATTTCTCTGGCGCAAGCAATACCAGGAGGGAAGTCTTACTGCTGTGGCCGCAGGAGAGCAGGTCGTTCCTGCCTCTGAACTTGCTGCTGCCATGAAGCAGATTAAAGAACTCCAGCGCCTGCTCGGCAAAAAAACGATGGAAAATGAACTCCTTAAAGAAGCCGTTGAATACGGGCGTGCAAAAAAGTGGATAGCGCACGCGCCCTTATTGCCCGGGGATGGGGAGTAAGCTTAGTCAGCCGTTGTCTCCGGGTGTCGCGTGCGCAGTTGCACGTAATTCTCAGACGAACCGATGACT
>NZ_VDAG01000104.1:0-184667 GCF_019584505.1 Kluyvera sp. EC_51
TGGCACGGCTGGGACGGAAGTCGCTGTCGTTCTCAAAATCGGTGGAGCTGCATGACAAAGTCATCGGGCATTATCTGAACATAAAACACTATCAATAAGTTGGAGTCATTACCGACGTCGGTACCGGTCGGCTCGGTCCAGGAAATTTTGTAGATGCTTTCGCCAACGCGAACAATGTAGGCCTGCTGATCTTTCACCCAACGATTCGCCACGATGCCGCTGTGAATACGGTAATCAAGGGTGTGGTCGTTTTTAACGTAAATCTCGTAGTTCCAGCCATTATCGTAGGTATATACCAGATGTTTGCCAACGAAACCGCTCAGATCGTGTTTATCAAAGTTGCTCATAATGTAATCTCCTTGTGTCGATGCAGAGATCTTATTGCTTTAAAAAGTAAATGAATAACGCTATGTTTCAATGAAACCCATCTACTTTTTAAATCAATTATGCATAAAACGACGCTGGAACAATGGGCACTGTTGGAGAAGGTGGTGGAGCTGGGCAGCTTTGCAAAGGCGGCTGAAGAGACTCACCGTAGCCAGTCGTCGGTGAGCTACAACCTGGCATTATTGCAGGAACGTCTTGGCGTAGCGCTGCTTATCCCTGAAGGCCGCCGGGCGGTGTTAACCCCGGCCGGTGAGCTGCTGCTCGCGCAGGTCAAACCGCTACTTAAGGCCTTCGCCTGGGTAGAGACCCGCGCCGCCACGCTGCGTGAAGGCATGCGCACCCGGTTGGATTTAGTGGTCGACAGTATTTTCCCTCGCGAGCGGCTATTCGCCATTTTGCGCCAGTTTCAGCAGCGCTATCCGCAAACGCAGGTGCGCTTAACCGAAGTGCTGGAGAACGCCAGCGGTAACGATGTGATTCAGGCTGAAGCGGACGTGATGGTGCTGACCCGCCGTCAGGACATCACCGGGCGCGGTGAATGGTTGATGAATATCGATTTTGTCGCCGTCGCCCATCGCGATCATCCCCTCTTCAACCTGGAGGGCCCGCTCAACGACGAACAACTGCGCCCCTGGCCGCTGATTCGCATTGCCGATAACGACAGCGGCAGCCAGGCCGGGCGCGACGCGTGGACCTTTTCAACCATTGATGCCGCGATTGACGCGGTGATGTATCAAGTGGGATACGGCTGGCTGCCGGAGGAGAGAATTCAGAACGAGCTGGCGCAGGGGATGTTAAAAACGCTGCCGCTCAGCCACGGTGTACGACGCGCCACGCCGCTGCATCTGATCGTCAAACGGGATTTAGCCCCGCTCGACGAACAGGTAGAGATGCTATTACAGCTTTTTAGTCAGCAGCATTAATCCATTATTCCGCCAGCGCCTGCGCACAGGCCCAGGCGCTGGACCACGCCCACTGGAAGTTATAACCGCCCAGCCAGCCGGTCACGTCCATCACTTCGCCGATAAAGTACAGCCCCGGCGCTTTCTTTGCTTCCATGGTGCGTGAAGAGAGTTCATTGGTGTCCACGCCGCCCAGCGTCACTTCCGCCGTGCGATAGCCTTCGGTGCCGTTTGGCTGTACGCGCCAGTCGGTCAGGGTATCGACCAGCATTTGCTGCTCGCGAACGTTCAGCCGCTTAAGGGTGACGTCAGGAATTTGTCCAAGCTGTTGCAGGCATTCAACCAACCGTTTCGGCAGCTGCATCGCCAGCGTGTTTTTCAGGCTCTGGTTCGGGTGCTCGGCACGCTGAACGTCGAGGAAGTCTGCCAGGTCGATATCCGGCAGTAAATTAATGCTCACGAACTCGCCCGCCTGCCAATAGCTTGAGATTTGCAGCACTGCGGGGCCAGATAGGCCACGGTGGGTGAAAAGCAGACTTTCGCGGAACACCGTGCCGTCCTGCGCGGTGATGACCGACGGCACCGACACGCCGGAAAGCACCTGCAGCTGTTCGAGCATTGGCTTGTGCAACGTAAACGGCACCAGGCCCGCGCGAGTAGGCAGCACCTTCAGACCAAACTGCTCGGCAACTTTATAACCGAACGGTGTCGCCCCAAGGCCCGGCATCGACAGGCCGCCGCTGGCAATCACCAGCTTATCCGCCGACACTTCATCACCGTTGAGCTGCAGGGTGTAGCCTTCGTCGTCACGGGTGACGCTCAGTATTTCGCTGCGCAGGCGCGTGGTCACGTTGCCTTTTTCGCATTCGGCGACCAGCATCGCTACGATCTGATCGGCGGAGTCATCGCAGAAAAGCTGCCCGAGGGTCTTTTCATGCCAGGCAATACCGTGCTTGCCGACCATGTCGATAAAGTCCCATTGGGTATAGCGCGCCAGCGCAGATTTGCAAAAATGCGGGTTCTGGCTCAGATATGCCGCGGGTTCGACATAAAGGTTAGTAAAATTGCAGCGACCGCCGCCGGACATGAGGATTTTACGCCCTGGTTTTTTACCGTTATCTAACAGCAAAACGCGGCGCCCTGCCTGCCCCGCCATGGCGGCACAAAACATTCCTGCCGCTCCGGCACCTACTACAATGGCATCAAACCTTTCCACGCACTATCCTCAACTTAGGTATTGTCGGGAATTGTAAATTTTTCACCGAAGTCGTACCAGTGAAATATAGACAAACCCGACTTATCCGATTGATACAAAATAAATAATTCTTTTCTACCTTTAAAATTACATGGATAAATATCAAAAAAAATAGAGATTTCACTTTGCCCGCGCCGCCAATGTCCCTGATAATGCCGCGCGTTCATGTCCTCAAAATGGCGTAACGTCCTATGTTACATTTGTTTGCTGGTCTGGATTTACATACCGGGCTGTTGTTAGTACTGGCACTGTTGTTTGTTCTTTTCTACGAAGCGATTAACGGCTTCCACGATACGGCTAACGCAGTGGCTACCGTAATTTATACTCGCGCTATGCGTTCACAGCTTGCTGTGGCGATGGCTGCGATCTTTAACTTCTTCGGCGTTCTGTTGGGCGGCCTGAGTGTAGCTTATGCCATCGTGCATATGCTGCCGACGGATCTGTTGCTCAATATGGGCTCCGCTCACGGCCTCGCCATGGTCTTTTCCATGCTGCTGGCGGCTATTATCTGGAACCTCGGCACCTGGTATTTTGGTCTGCCTGCGTCCAGCTCCCACACGCTTATCGGTGCCATTATCGGTATTGGTTTAACCAA
The DNA here is from genome assembly GCF_019584505.1 of Kluyvera sp. EC_51. Taxonomy (NCBI): domain Bacteria; kingdom Pseudomonadati; phylum Pseudomonadota; class Gammaproteobacteria; order Enterobacterales; family Enterobacteriaceae; genus Kluyvera; species Kluyvera sp. EC_51. The sequence continues at coordinate 3,140 of NZ_VDAG01000104.1, forward strand.
TGCGATGATGACCGGAACGTCCGTGGTTGATGCACTCAACATCCCGAAAGTGATTAACATTTTCGCGTCGTTGATCGTGTCACCAATTGTGGGTCTGGTCTTTGCTGGCGGTCTGATTTTCCTGCTGCGTCGTTTCTGGAGCGGCACCAAAAAACGCGCCCGTATCCACCTGACTCCTGCTGAACGTGAAAAGAAAGACGGTAAGAAAAAGCCGCCGTTCTGGACCCGTATTGCTCTGATCCTCTCCGCGATTGGCGTGGCATTCTCCCACGGCGCGAACGACGGTCAGAAAGGCATTGGTCTGGTGATGCTGGTACTGATTGGCGTTGCTCCGGCAGGCTTCGTGGTTAACATGAACGCTTCCGGCTACGAAATCACTCGTACCCGCGATGCGGTCAACAACGTTGAAACCTTCTTCCAGCAGCGTCCTGAACTGCTGCTGAAAGTACAGAACAGCGCTGACCCGTTAACCCCTGCAGCACTGGAAGCCACTGAGTTCCATTGCCACCCGGCTAATACCATGAACGCGCTTGAGCGTACCAAGGCAATGCTGTCGGGAATCGAGAGCTACGATAAACTCTCGGTAGAGCAGCGCGGTCAACTTCGTCGCATCATGCTTTGCATCTCTGATACCACCGATAAAGTGGCCAAGATGCCGGAAGTGAATGCCGACGATCAGCGTCTGTTGAAGAAGCTGAAAACCGACATGCTGAGCACCATTGAGTACGCGCCAATCTGGATTATTATGGCGGTCGCACTGGCACTGGGCATTGGTACCATGATCGGCTGGCGTCGCGTTGCCACCACTATCGGTGAAAAAATCGGTAAGAAAGGCATGACCTACGCTCAGGGTATGTCCGCACAGATGACCTCTGCGGTGTCCATCGGTCTGGCAAGCTATACCGGGATGCCGGTCTCCACGACGCACGTACTCTCCTCTTCCGTGGCGGGTACCATGCTGGTTGATGGCGGCGGGTTACAGCGTAAAACCGTGACCAACATTCTGATGGCCTGGGTCTTCACCCTGCCGGCCTCTATCATTCTGTCCGGCGTGCTGTACTGGATCTCGCTGAAGCTTATCTAAGTCAGCGGCGATAAAAACATAAAAACGGGTCAGGAAACTGGCCCGTTTTTTTTTACTTAGTGCCAAATCATCAACGCAATTAAGCTGATGACCACCAATCCACAGAGCGAACTGGTCAAAATAAACTGACGGCGAACGCGTTCGCAGCGGCGAATAAACTCATCGTCGTGATGGTCGAGGTAACGCTGCCCGTAAATGTACCAGACCAGGCGCATCTGCTTGCCCGGCTGGCCGTGGGAGGTGAAAAAGCCACCGCCATCGACATACTGATAGAGCAAGGGATCGCAACCTCGTAGTACCACCAATAGCGCACGTAGTGACGAGAAGTAACGTGCCATATTCACCACACAAACGACACACAGGGCCCAAAACAGCGCAATCGTGCTGATCATAACTCCTCCCCGGCGACCAGCCCTCAGAGATATCCCCCAGGGCATACCGCTCCCCAATTTCCCACCAACACCTCAGTAAAAGAGTGCGATTCCGATCACGTTTATTTATTCGATCGGCTCATTAAATAGTGTAGAAGATCAGTTAAATTTTTTACCACAAGGTTAATCGTTATCAATACGTAAGATTGAAAAATTTGTTTAACTAATTGGCGAACCGGATGCATTGACGGCGCCCCAAGGCCACTATAAGGTAGAAATATCTTCTACAATTAGGTCTTTAAGGGCAAACCCCGCGCAGATAGCACGCAGGACGCGGGCAAGGGACAGCGCATGGGCTGTCTGGTCCAACAGTCATCGACAACTTTATGGAAGGAGTAACACTATGGCTTACAAACACATTCTTATCGCCGTCGACCTTTCACCAGAAAGCAAAGTTCTGGTGGAGAAAGCGGTATCAATGGCTCGCCCTTACAATGCGAAAGTCTCTTTGATTCACGTTGACGTGAACTATTCCGATCTCTACACCGGGCTGATTGATGTCAATCTGGGCGATATGCAGAAACGTATCTCTGAAGAGACCCATCACGCGCTGAGCGAACTCTCTACCGGTGCGGGCTACCCAATCACCGAAACCCTGAGCGGTAGCGGCGACCTGGGTCAGGTGCTGGTTGATGCTATCAAGAAATACGATATGGACCTGGTTGTTTGCGGTCATCACCAGGATTTCTGGAGCAAACTGATGTCTTCTGCTCGTCAGCTGATCAACACCGTTCACGTTGATATGCTGATTGTTCCACTGCGTGACGACGAAGAAGAGTAAATCTGATTCAGTAGCCCGGACGAGGCGCACCAGCGCCGACTCCGGGGGGTTTTCCCCGGCGTCACTGCGTTCGGCCGGGCTACTTAGTTCACGCGTTTTTCCGCCCGGCAATCCACTCTTGTACCTCTACCACGAACGTATCCGGTGCTTTGCGGTACATCTTACGCGCCAGGTCCAGAATCGTATGCTGGCCTAACGCCTCTTCCATCCGCTGCTGCGCCATGTCCATCACCGAGCGCACGCCACAGATACCTTCACAGGCCCACTCCGGCGGCTGCTCATCAAACACCGCCAGACGCTGACGAATCTCCCGGCACTCAAAAATACGCTTATCGCCATCGATCGCGTTGACCACGTCCAGCACCGTAATGTCTTCAGCCGGTTTCGCCAGCTGAAAACCGCCGCCCTTCCCTTCGATGCTGCGCACCAGCCCGGCCTTCGACAGGCGAGTAAAGATTTTGGCCAGATAGTCGTAGGGCACGCTTTGCAGTTCGGCAATTTCACGCACGCTCATATCGCGGGCGTCACCTTTGCCGTCCACCATGCACATCAGACTATGTATGCCGTACTCAACCCCAGAACTGTAGAATGCCATGCGCTCTTATCTCAGCCAAAATTAATCTGAGTTATTGTAGCTTTTTCATCTGACGCATTCCAGATAGCAAGCATAAATACTGAACACATAAAAATTTAATTAATTAAATATCAAATAGATAATTTAAAAATGTGTCTTCTGATGCGTTTGCTGAAGCGAATCACGTTGCAATCTTTAACTACGACAAATAAAATCCGAGTCAATTAATCGTAGTCACCAGTGAGACAAACCTAATGCGTAAACAAATTCTGATCGTCGGTGCCGGTTTTGCCGGTATGTGGGCAGCGCTGAGCGCCGCGCGTCTGGCAGACAAACACCAGCAGGCCGTTGATATTACGGTGATTGCGCCACAGCCAGAGCTGCGCGTGCGTCCGCGTTTTTATGAAAGCCACGTTCAGACGCTGGTTTCCCCACTGATGCCGCTGTTCGACGTCACCGGCGTTAAGTTCCTGCGCGGCACCGTTGAGCAGATCCTCCCGGCCTCAAAAGAGGTGAGCTGGAAAGATGAGAACGGTGAAGTGCGCCTGCGCCACTACGACCGCCTGGTACTTGCCAGCGGCAGCCATGTAAACCGCGATATCGTTGCCGGCGCCGCCGAACACGCGTTCGACCTCGACCAATTGGAAAGCGCGACGGTCCTGGAACAGCATCTGAAAGATCTGGCTGGCCAGCCAGAAAGCGAAGCGCGTAACACCGTGGTGGTGTGCGGCGGTGGCTTCACCGGGATTGAGATGGCGCTGGAGCTTCCTGGCCGTCTGCGTGAAATTCTGGGTGAAGATGCTAAGACCAGAGTTGTCGTAGTTGAGCGCGGCGCGCAGCCGGGCGGCCGCTGGAGCCAGGAATTACGCGACGTGATTATCGAAGCCTCCGCCGAACTGGGCGTGGAGTGGCTGGTGAACGCGGAAGTGGAGAGCGTGGATGCCTCCGGCGTCACGCTGAAAGATGGCCAGGTTATCGCCTCGCAAACCGTTATCTGGACCGTCGGCGTACAGGCCAACGGGCTGACCGCACAGATTGATGCGCCGCGCGACCGTCAGGGGCGTCTGCACGTCAACGGCAACCTGCAGGTGCTGGGCCATAACGATATCTACGCGACTGGCGATGTGGCTTACGCCGCGACCGATGACAAAGGCAACCACGCGCTGATGACCTGCCAGCACGCCATTCTGCTGGGCAAATTTGCCGGGAACAACGCCGCGGCAAGCGTGCTGGACGTAGCACCGCTGCCGTATCGCCAGGAGATGTATGTGACCTGTCTGGATCTGGGCGCATGGGGTGCGGTGTATAGCGAAGGCTGGGATCAGCAGGTGAAGCTCAAGCGTGAAGAGGCGAAGAAGCTGAAAGTGTCGATTGTCAGCGAGCTGATTTATCCGCCGAAAGCGGATCGTGCGGTGGCGTTTGAGATTGCGGATCCGCTGGCACCGTTTGTTTAAGATTGTGCAAGCCCTCTCACCCCGGCCCTCTCCCCAAAGGGGCGAGGGAGAAAGCAGAGGGTGCAAACCGCACGATCGGTCCCCTCTCCCCCCTGGGGAGAGGGTTAGGGTGAGGGGTAAAATTACTCCGCCGTCCCCGCATAAATATCAAACCGATGCCCTTTGGTGACCACCGCATTCGGCGTCGCCACGTCCGCCAACGGCGGGGCGTAATCCGGGCGTTTCACCACCACGCGTTTGGTTGCCAACTGACGCGCCGGTTCCAGTAAACCATCCGCATCCAAATCCGGCCCCACCAGCGACTGAAACACGCGCATCTCTTTCTTCACCAGCGCGCTTTTCTGCTTATGCGGGAACATCGGGTCAAGATACACCACCTGCGGACGCGGGCTGATATCGGTTAACGCCGTCAGGCTGGACGCATGAATTAGCTGTAGCCGCTCCTGCAACCACGGGCCGATCTCCGGGTCCGCGTAGCCACGCGCCAGGCCGTCGTCGAGCAGCGCCGCCACCACCGGGTTACGCTCCAGCATCCGCACGCGACAACCAACGGAGGCCAGCACAAAGGCATCGCGCCCCAGCCCCGCCGTCGCATCCACCACGTCCGGCAGATAACCGCCTTTCACGCCCACGGCTTTCGCCACCGCTTCACCGCGACCGCCGCCGAATTTGCGTCGGTGCGCCATCGCCCCGCCGACAAAATCGACGAAGATACCGCCAAGCTTGGGCTCATCGCGTTTACGCAGTTCCAGATGCTCCGGGGTCATCACCAGCGCCATCAGGTTGTCGTCATCCTGTTCCAGCCCCCAGCGGGCGGCGAGAACAGATAAGGCGCCGTCTCCGGCGCCCGTTTCATCAATTAAGCAGATTTTCACGACAACAATCAGCCTTTGATCCCGTAATGCTCAAGCATTGCATCCAGCTGAGGCTCACGGCCACGGAAGCGTTTGAACAGCGCCATCGGTTCTTCAGAACCACCGCGGGTCAGGATGTTGTCGAGGAACGACTGCCCAGTCTGACGGTTGAAGATCCCCTCTTCCTCAAAGCGAGAGAAGGCATCTGCCGCCAGCACGTCGGCCCACAGGTAGCTGTAGTAGCCCGCCGCATAGCCACCGGCAAAGATGTGGCTGAACGCGTGCGGGAAACGACCCCAGGTCGGGCCTGGTACCACGGCGACCTGTTTCTTGATTTCGGCCAGCGTTTCGAGCACTTTCGCACCCTGCTGCGGGTTGTACTGGGCGTGCAGGCGGAAGTCGAACAGACCGAACTCCAGCTGACGCAGGATAAACAGCGCGGCCTGGTAGTTTTTCGCCGCCAGCATTTTATCCAGCAGTTCCTTCGGCAGCGGTTCGCCGGTTTCATAGTGGCCGGAGATAAACGCCAGCGCTTCCGGCTCCCAGCACCAGTTTTCCATAAACTGGCTTGGCAGCTCGACCGCATCCCACGGCACCCCGCTGATACCGGACACACCGGCAGTTTCGATGCGGGTCAGCATGTGGTGCAGGCCGTGGCCGAACTCATGGAACAGGGTGATCACTTCGTCATGGGTAAACAGCGCCGGTTTGCCGTTCACCGGGCGGTTAAAGTTACAGGTCAGGTAGGCGACCGGTTTTTGCAGCGTGCCGTCGAGTTTACGCATCTGGCCAACGCAGTCATCCATCCACGCCCCGCCGCGCTTGTGTTCGCGGGCGTACAGGTCGAGGTAGAAGCTGCCGCGCAGTTCGTTGCTTTCGTCATACAGCTCGAAGAAGCGCACTTCCGGGTTCCAGACGTCAACGTCGGTACGCTCTTTAGCGGTGATGCCGTAAATGCGCTTAACCACTTCGAACAGACCGTTAACCGCTTTATTTTCCGGGAAGTATGGGCGCAGCTGCTCATCGCTGATGCTGTAGAGATGCTGTTTCTGTTTTTCGCTGTAGTAGGCGATATCCCACGGCTGCAGTTCGTCGACGCCAAATTCAGCTTTGGCGAAAGCGCGCAGCTGGGCCAGCTCTTTCTCACCCTGCGGACGAGCGCGTTTGGCGAGATCCGTCAGGAAGTCGAGCACCTGCTGTGGATTTTCCGCCATTTTGGTGGCGAGCGATTTAAAGGCGTAGCTTTCAAAGCCCAGCAGCTGAGCCAGCTCGTGGCGCAGCGCCAGAATCTCTTCCATCACCGGGGTGTTATCCCACTTACCGGCGTTCGGCCCCTGGTCGGAGGCGCGAGTGGAGTAGGCGCGGTACAGCTCTTCACGCAGTGCCTGATTGTCGCAGTAGGTCATCACCGGCAGGTAGCTCGGGATATCCAGCGTCAGCAGGTAACCTTCCTGCTCTTTGGCTTCAGCCTGGGCTTTCGCCGCGGCCAGCGCGCTTTCCGGCATGCCGGAGAGTTCAGCTTCATCGGTCACCAGCTTGCTCCAGCCCATGGTGGCATCAAGCACGTTGTTGCTGTACTGGTTGCCCAACTCGGACAGGCGGGTCGCAATTTCGCCGTAGCGATGCTGTTTCTCTTTCGGCAGGCCGATTCCGGACAATTCAAAATCACGCAGCGCGTTATCGACCGCTTTTTTCTGCGCGGTGTTCAAGGTGGCGTAGTTATCGCCGTCACGCAGGTCGCGGTAGGCGTTGTACAGCCCTTCGTTTTGACCGACCCAGGTGCTGTATTCCGACAGCAGCGGCAGCGTCTGCTCATAGGCTTCACGCAGTTCCGGGCTGTTCTGGACTGAGTTCAGGTGGCTCACTGGCGAGAAGATGCGCCCCAGCACGTCGTCCACTTCCGCCAGCGGCTGGCAGAGGTTTTCCCAGCTATACGGCCCGCCCTGCGCCACTACGCGTTCCACATTCTCACGACAGTCGTTCAGTGCTTTGGTCACGGCAGGGACAACATGTTCGGGCTGAATCTGGGAAAACGGCGGTAGGTCGAAGGGGGTCAGTAATGGATTGGTCATATGCGCAGTCCTGGTCTAAGAAAGAAATGAAGCGCTCAGCGGCGCTTTAGCGATAGATCTAGAATGGGGGATAGTTGGGGGAATTTCAATGATAGTGGGCACTCATTTCACCGACGTTGTAAACAATGCCGAACAGCGCAACCGCCAGTAAAAACAGCGCTGAGAGGCGTTCGAGGCGGAGAGCATACCTTCCCGACAACAGGCGCTGAACCGTCAGGATATAGAGCGACAGAACGGTAATATCAAACACCACCCACACCAGCGAGAGCGTCAGCATGCTCAGGGTAAAGTCGTCCGTGATGGCAATAAACTGCGGGAAGAAGGCGACAAAAAAGAGAATGTCCTTTGGGTTTGAAATACCGACCAGAAAGCCCTTCAGCAGGCCGCCGCGCGCGGGTACCGCCTCGACACCCTGCGCTTTGTGCATCAGGCTACTGACGGCACTCCAGCCGATATAAAGTGAGCCAAGAACGCCCAGCAGAGACAGCATGACCGGCGACAACGCCACCACACCGAGCAGCATCAAGGCTGCCAACACCATCAGCATCAGCGATGCGCTGTTAGTACCGAGAACTGTCATAAATGCCCGACGACTCCCCTCCCGCGCCGCCGTTCCCATAACCAGCGCCACCACCGGGCCGGGCGTCGCAAGCAGCAGTAGTACCGCCAGCATATAGGCGGCGAGCAGAGCCATATTCATCATTTTCTCCCTACGATTAACGAGCCAGTGCCCGCCATTATTCGGCGGGGTAGGCGCGTTGAAAAACGGAAAAAACTACGCTTCAATGTGAGTAAAACTCACAATAGATAATCACCATGTCGCTCCCCCCGCTGTACGCTCTGCGCGCTTTTGAAGCCGCCGCTCGCTTAGGTTCATTCAGCAAAGCCGCTGAATTACTCAACGTCACGCCTGGGGCGGTGAGCCGCCATATCCGCACGCTGGAGCAGTGGTTTGACTGCGCCCTTTTTCAGCGACACGGGCCGCGCGTCACCGTGACCGACGCCGGACAAGCGCTGGCAACGCAGCTCAGCGAAGGTTTTCAAAGTCTGGAGCGGGCCTGTGAGGCCTTTGGCCGACGTCGCCGCGAGCTTCGCGTAAAGGCGCCCTCCACGCTAACCATGCGCTGGCTGCTGGCAGCGCTGCAACCGCTCACCTCACCGCAAATCGCGCTCTCCAGCGTGTGGATGGATACCGACACGGTTGATTTCAGCCACGAACCCTACGACTGCGCGATTTTACTGGGCGACGGCCAATTTGGCGCCGGGACACAAAGTCAGCTGCTGTTTGAGGAGTGGCTGGTGCCTATCTGCGCCCCAGGGCTCACCAAGCAGGCCAGGAAAAATCTCGAGCGCTGCGAGCTGATTCACCCCTCTCCGGATCGCCGCGACTGGCGACGCTGGTTGAAGCGAACCGGGCAATGGCCAGGGCTAAATACCGCTCGCGGCAAGGTCTTCGATACCCTTGAGCAGGGCTATCTGGCCGCGATTGGTGGACACGGCGTGGCGATTGGCGACTTACTGCTGAGCCAGGAGGCACTCACCAGCGAACTGCTGACGCTGCCCTTTAACGATGCCGTTGCTACGGGGGATGGTTACTGGCTGGTGTGGCCGCAGGGATCGTCGCAGACCCCGGATATCGACAGACTTTATGCACATTTAAAAAAGGCGATACCGCAGCCGGTACCGCCTTCCCTCAACATGCTGCGCTAATCAGTGCGGCTTTTTCGCCATTTCATAGGCGGCAGGCAGGTTCAGACGCTGCCAGAACTGCTGGTCGGCGGTGGTGCCTGAAAGCGGATAGCCCGCCGGCAGCGCGCTTTTCACCATCAGCGCGCGACGCTGTGCGGCAGAGAGATTCGGCAGCGCCGCTTCCAGCAGCACTTCAGCGCCCTGCGGCACCGTAACGCTCTGTTTTTCACCCTTCTGCTGCGGCAGGTCGTAGGTCATGGTGAAGCGATAGAAGTCACGCATCGCCGGGTCGCGGTACGGGTCATCTTTGCCTGCCGTTTTTGCGCACTCCGCAAGCGTCGTGCCGCACTCTTTTTCCAGCGCCGCACGCAGTTGGTCGCGAGCTTCGTTAAACAGCGCGCGGTACTTCGCATCGTTCAGGTAGTGGGCGACGTTACGTTGCGCCACCATACGGGAGCCCATCACGTCCAGCGGGTAGTGCACGCCGAGCACGATACGCGAGTAACCATAGCGCGCACCACGGGTCACCAGCGCGTCAAAACGCTCCGGGATCATCTCCGCCATCAGCAGCGCGTCGGTGTAGCCGGTATTGGTGTGTCCGCTTGGGAACGAGCCGCCGTCGGCGGTATACGGATGGTTATCTTTAATCACCACGTCGTCCGGCACGAGGTGAATGGTGTTGCCCTGAATCAGGAACGGACGCGGATTGTTGAAGTGTTTTTTCGCCGCGCTGGTGCTCACTTCAGAGGCTTTAATCAGCGCCGCCGCTTTGCTGAGTTCACCTTTGTCGTAAGCGGCGATAAACGCTTTGCCCAGCCGTGGGCCCATCGCGTCGCTCAGGAAGTAGAGGTGGTTGATGCCTTCCGCATCCGCCAGCGCCTGGTGGCGGGCGGTTTGGGTCGCATCACGGTTAATATCGGTCACCGTTGCCAGGTTCTGCTTCACCACCGTCTCTGGCAGGCTACTGAATGCTGAGAGCAGCGCGATACCCGCCTGCTGGTTAGCTTTGGTCTGGAAGTCATAGCCGCTGGCCTTCAGCCAGGCTTTATCGGCCTGCGTTTTGTTCTGTTTCGCTTTTTCCAGCTGGTCGCGGGTGAGCGTCGGCGCGTCCCCTTTCAGCGCCGCGCGCAGCGCCGTCAGTGATTGCCCTTCCAGCGCATCAAACGCCGGGCTGACCGCCGTTGGGGTAACGGTGTTAGCGATAGCCGCCGCCTGATTCACGGACACGTCTTTTGCCAGTACCGGCATCGCCAGCGCCATCGCAGCGGCCAGCAGTGTGATTTGCAGTTTCATTATTTTCCTTTTATTCAAACAATTACCTTGCCTGCCGTTGACGCTAAACCCGTCACTTGACGTTTTTATGACACGTTCATGTTTTGCAACATTATTGCCACAAATAGAAACGACGCCGCGCTACAGCGGTAATCTGCCCGGATCTGCGGTAAACTGTCAGCTATCTTGTTTAATTCCCGGAATATCCGCACCCATGCTCAGTTATCGCCACAGCTTTCACGCAGGCAACCACGCCGACGTTTTAAAACACACCGTTCAGAGTCTGATCATTGAATCGCTGAAAGAGAAAGAAAAACCGTTTCTCTATCTGGACACCCACGCCGGGGCAGGCCGCTATCAGCTGAGTGGCGAGCACGCCGAAAAAACCGGGGAATACCTGGAAGGGATCGCCCGCATCTGGCAGCAGGACGACCTGCCGGAAGAGCTGGTGCCGTACATCTCCGTGGTCAAACACTTCAACCGCACCGACCAGCTGCGCTACTACCCTGGCTCCCCGCTGATTGCCCGCCAGCTGCTGCGTGAGCAGGACAGCCTGCAGATGACCGAGCTGCACCCAAGCGACTTCCCGCTGCTGCGCGCTGAATTCCAGAAAGATAATCGCGCCCGCGTTGATCGTGCCGACGGCTACCAGCAGCTGAAATCCAAGCTACCGCCGGTTTCTCGCCGCGGCCTGATTCTTATCGACCCACCGTATGAAATTAAAACTGACTACCAGGCGGTCGTGAGCGGGATCAACGATGGCTACAAGCGTTTTGCCACCGGCACCTATGCCCTGTGGTACCCGGTCGTGCTGCGTCAGCAAATCAAGCGCATGATCCGCGACCTTGAAGAGACCGGCATTCGCAAAATCATGCAAATTGAGCTGGCGGTACGCCCGGACAGCGATCAGCGCGGCATGACCGCCTCAGGCATGATTGTGATTAACCCGCCATGGAAGCTGGAAGCACAGATGAACAACGTACTGCCATGGCTGCACAGCAAGCTGGTTCCGGCAGGTACCGGGCACACGCTGGTAAACTGGATCGTGCCGGAGTAATCGCAGGCATCGGTGGAACCTATCAGCTTCAGGTATACAATCGCGAGTATTTTGGCGGGTAGCATGATGCTCACCCGCTCAACATTGAACATTCAGGAGCGGCCATGACCAAACATTACGACTACATCGCCATTGGCGGCGGCAGCGGCGGTATCGCCTCCATTAACCGCGCAGCCATGTATGGCCAGAAGTGTGCGTTAATCGAAGCCAAAGATCTCGGCGGTACCTGCGTTAACGTCGGCTGCGTACCGAAAAAAGTGATGTGGCATGCCGCGCAGATTCGCGAAGCGATTCACATGTATGGCCCGGACTACGGTTTCGACACCACCATCAACAACTTCGATTGGGATAAACTGGTGGCTAGCCGCACCGCCTACATCGACCGTATTCATACTTCTTACGACAACGTGCTGGGTAAGAACAAGGTTGACGTAATCAAAGGCTTTGCGCGCTTTGTTGACGCGAAAACCATCGAAGTGAACGGTGAGACGATCACTGCCGATCATATCCTGATCGCCACCGGCGGCCGTCCAAGTCACCCGAATATTCCAGGCGTGGAATACGGTATCGACTCCAACGGTTTCTTCGAGCTTCCGGCACTGCCGAAGCGCGTTGCCGTGGTGGGCGCGGGCTATATCGCCGTGGAACTGGCGGGCGTGATCAACGGCCTGGGTGCTGAAACCCATCTGTTCGTACGTAAACACGCGCCACTGCGCAGCTTCGACCCGTTAATCGTCGAGACACTGGTTGAGGTGATGAACGCCGAAGGCCCGCAGCTGCACACTAACGCCATTCCAAAAGCCGTGGTCAAAAATGCCGATGGCAGCCTGACCCTGGAGCTGGAAGATGGCCGCAGCCAGACCGTTGACTGCCTGATTTGGGCGATTGGTCGCGAACCGGCGAACGATAACTTCAACCTGGCAGCAACGGGCGTGAAAACCAACGATAAAGGCTACATCGTCGTTGATAAGTTCCAGAACACCAGCGTTCCTGGCATTTATGCCGTGGGCGATAACACCGGTGCGGTAGAGCTGACCCCGGTGGCAGTGGCCGCAGGCCGTCGCCTCTCCGAGCGTCTGTTTAACAACAAGCCGGATGAGCATCTGGACTACAGCAACATCCCGACCGTGGTCTTCAGCCACCCGCCAATCGGCACCGTGGGCTTAACCGAGCCGCAGGCGCGCGAGCAGTATGGCGACGACGCCGTGAAGGTCTATAAATCCTCCTTCACCGCCATGTACACCGCCGTCACCTCGCACCGCCAGCCGTGCCGTATGAAGCTGGTGTGCGTTGGCCCGGAAGAGAAGATCGTCGGTATTCACGGCATTGGCTTCGGCATGGATGAAATCCTGCAGGGCTTCGCCGTGGCGCTGAAAATGGGCGCCACCAAGAAAGACTTCGACAACACCGTGGCGATTCACCCTACGGCGGCGGAAGAGTTTGTGACCATGCGCTAAGGCAGATTGCTTGAACGACAAAAAGCCAGACGGATGTCTGGCTTTTTTTGTGCGGGCTTTCCCCCGGGGTCGGCGTAAACGCCTCGCCCGGGCTACATGAGCGTGTAGCCCGGCCAAGCGAAGCGCCGCCGGGATTGCTCCGAGCACTAAAACCGCCAACTCACCCCAGTCAGCACGGTAAAACTCCCATCACGATCAACCATCGGGCTATTTTTAATCTCATCCGGCAGCACGCTATAGCTCGCGTTAGCCGTCAGCATCAGGTTGTTGGTCAGCGGGTACTTCATCGTCAGCCCAACGTACGGCATCCAACTGCTGCCCGGCGACCATTGCGCTAACCCGCTGCGGCGGGATTCCGCGCCCGATACGCCGTAGTAATAACGGTTGAAGCTATCGTCATAGTAATAAACCCCCAGCGTAGGGATAATCGCCAGCCGACCCATTGGCAGCACGCGGAAATAAGAGAGCTCACCGACCCAGCCGTTGCTGTTATCCAGAATATCTGCCGCCGCCGACACCTTCAGGCTTCCCCACTTTTCATGGTGATACCACGTCGCACCGGCCATTGCGGTGCTATTACGCTTATCCAGCAGCTTCATGGCGCTATCGTCGTTATCCGACGGGTCGTAGGTGAGCGGCAGCCAGGAAGCCGTCAGGCTGACTTCATCGCGCTGATTTTTAAATAGCGCATAGCCTAACGTGGTTTGACGAATATAAAATGAATCACCTTCATAATTAACGATAGGCACCGCATGAGTATTTTCATTATACCCGCGATAAATAGATTCATTAAATACCGCACCTGCCCCAACCGATAGCGCCGCCGATGATGCACCTGAAATAAAAGAGAGCGATAACAGTAGCGCAGCATTACGCTTAATTGACATTCCCGTTGTTCCAACCTAATATAATATCCTGATGTCAAATATGATAATATTCGTATTAATATTGATGCAATCTCAATATTTATATAGATCTATATCAATTTATATATAGAGCCGGGCAATGAAGAAACTTCAGATTAAGCCTCAGGAATTAAAAATAATTTCGGTGGTGGCCGCCAGCGAAAATATCAGCCACGCCGCTACCGTGCTGGGCATGGCGCAGGCCAACGTCAGTCGCTACCTCTCTGATGTTGAAGCAAAAGTGGGGCTTAAAATCTTTGAGCGCTCCTCGCGTAAGCTCACCCTAACCCGCTTTGGTGAGTCGTTGCTTCCCTACGTTAACGATCTGCTGGAAAAAGAAAACCAGCTTAATAATTTCGTGGCTGACTATAAGCATGAGAAAAATGGCCGCGTCACCATTTACTCACCGACCATGATTAACGCCTATCTGGCACGTAACGTGGTCAATACCATAAAAGATATCGGCAATATCAGCCTATATTTGAAAACGTTCAATCTGGAACGAAAATCATTTTATGAAGGTTCTGAATTTCCCGATGATTGCGATATTTTAATTTCCTGCGTTCAGCCCAAAAATGAATCCCTGGTGGCGAGTTTTATCGCGAAATATGCGGTCAGCGCCTACGCCAGCACCCAGTATCTGATGGAGCACCCTATCACCTCGCCGGATGACCTCGACAAGCATTCCTGCATTCTGATGGATTCGATGCTGATTAATAATGCCAATATCTGGCGTTTTAGCCTCGCGGGAAGCCAGGAGATCCGCGATTTTCGCGTCACCGGCAACTATATCTGCGATAACACACAGTCGGCGCTGGAGTTAGCGCGCAACGGGCTTGGGATTGTATTTGCTCCGAAAAGTAGCGTACAGGTCGATATTCAATCCGGGGTGCTCGCCCCATGCTTCGCCGAACAGTACGAATGGTGGCTCGATCTGGTGGCTATCTACCGCAAACGTGAATACCAGCCGTGGCGAGTGCAGTTTATTCTGGATGAAGTTCTGGAGGAGCTTCGTCGCCAGGTGGCCCAGCCACGACAGGGATAAACCACTCGTTTTAACGCGGCTCAAAAACCCTCTGTGTCCACGCCGCCGAAAAATGGCGGTCGTCGAAACGTCTTATTTGTGATAAATAATAATTATTCTCATTCTTATTAAAAAATCCCGCCGTCGCTCTACCCCGGTCGGGAACCGTTTATCTCATGATGGAGTTTCGAATGGTATCGTTATTCAGCCCGCGCAAAACGGCGCTCTGCGCCGCGCTTGTCGCCGCTTTTATCCTCCCTGCACTGCCCGCCTTCGCCGAAAATGCACAGCCTGCCGAAAGCGCCGCCGCGCTGAAAACAGCCGCTTCCGTCACTCAACATGAGCTGGGCGATGGCTTGTACGAAATGGCGCTGTTCTCCGGCGAGAAATCGCTATTTGTTGCCAGCGCTCAGAGCTTTAAAGACGTCAACGGCGGCGTGATTTATCGCCTCGATCCCACCACCCTTGCCGTCACGGGTACCACCCATACTGACCTGAAAAACTTTGGCACGGCGGTCGATGACGACGGCAAAACGTTTTACGTCACCAACTCGTTGGATGGTGGCGTGTCAAAAGTAGAGGCTAAAAGCGGCAAGGTACTGCAGCGTCTGACGCTGGATGGAAAAGGCAAAGACGGCAACCCGGCAGGCGCACGTGAAGTGCTGTTCCATAACGGCCTGCTGTTTATCGGTCGCGTGGCCGACCCGGGCTTTATCTCGGTGGTAGATGCCAAAACCATGACCCAGAAGGCGCGAATTGATAACGCGGGCAAATGGGTTACCGGCATCATCTACTCACCGGTGACAAAACGTATTTACGCGACCAACGGCGCTGGCGAAGTGCTGGTTATCAACCCACAAAGCTACAAAATTGAGCAGCGCTGGACGCCGGGCGACGGCAAAGAGTACCTGCTGCTGAATATGGCGGAAGACCCGAAAACCGGCCGTCTGTTCGTCACTGATGATTCGAAAGCTAAAACCACGCTGGTGTTTGATGAGCACACCGGTAAGGTCATTAAACGCATTGAGGGTGATGCACTGGGCATCAAGTTTGACGCGAAGCGCAATGAGCTCTTTATCAGCCAGCGTGAGTCGAAGAAGGTGCTGCGCCTCGATGCCACCAGCTATGCCGTGAAGCAGAGCTGGGACTTCACCACTCATCCGAACAGCCTGCTGCTTTCCGATGACGGCAACACGCTGTACGTGACCTTGAAGCAGGACTTTAATAAAGACTACTCGACGAAAGGGCCGGATAGCGTAGCGCGCATTGTGCTGAACTAACCTGCCGTACTAACCCCATCCGGTACGGTACAACATCGTGCCGGATGGCGTTTCTCTCACCCGGCCTGCATTATTTACGCTTTAGAAACATGCGTTTATTATTCGCTTTCTTTTATACCGTTTTTTAACCCCGCCATCACCGCCATCACCGCCAGGATAATAATCAGCTAAAATAATCATCATTGATTATTTTTATAACCCATTATAGGCATTCAGTTAATACTTTATTATTGATGCTTATTGCCATGCCGATCATATCTAAAGTATGTTATTTTGTGAGTGCGATTAATTAAACAATTCGGTCTTCTTTATTAAACAATCCGGTATATACAGCGCCATGCCCCCTCCGTATAATTTCGCGCTGTCGTACATTAAGGTTAAGTTATGCTCAAGCACGTTCAGGATATGGCGCTTTTTGCGCTTCTCGTAGAAAACGGTTCATTTACCAAAACCGCCGCTGAACTGGGTATGACAAAGTCGCGTATCAGCCAGCGAATTAGTGCTCTTGAGGAGTATCTCAACGTCAGGTTGCTGAATCGCACGACGCGAAAAATATCGCTAACCGCCGACGGCGAGCGCTATCTGGCCTACTGCCATGAAGTGGTCGATGCCAGCGTACGCGGCGATAAAACGGTGCAGGCGCTGCATAATCAGACCGGTGGGAAACTGAAGATTATTGCCCCGCCGGGATTTATGGCGAGCATTTTACCCGCCGTGCACCATCAGTTCCTGCAAACGCATGCCAACATTGAGCTACAGATAATTACCGCAGACTCTTTCTATGGCAACGTTGGCAGTGAGTTTGACGTGGCGTACCGTATCGGTAAGCCGTCTGATGACACCTGTATTGGCCGCTTCCTCGGGACATTTAACCGCTTTATCGTCTGTACGCCGCAGTACCAGGCCGCGCACGATATTCAGCACCCTGAGGCGCTACAGTCCTGTGAACTGATTACGCACCAGACCTGGAAAAGTATTGCGCTATTCCAGCACGATGAGTCTTATGAATTAGCAATGCCGTTGCGCCATACCAGCGACAACCTGACCTATATTTTGCAGCAAACGCTGCAGGGAACCGGGGTAGCAATTTTACCCGAATATATTGTTAAGCCGTATTTGCAAAGCGCCCAACTGGTCACGCTATTGCCACAGTGGGATGTTCAAAAAATAGATCTCTGGATGATCTATCAGAGCAAAACGCATAACCCTACGGTGCTTCGCGACTATATTAACTTTGTGACCCAGTATAACGTGATACAAAATGCCATGTAATCTCCCGTGGCGATATTAACTATTTTTCCAACCACTCATCTCGATAAGTTAAGATAATGACTATTTGTACTATTTCGCCAGAAGAAAAATCGCTGCTCATTTTTAATCAGAAAAATAAAATGGACAAATACTGGAATCTCTATTCCATGGAGCTTATCACGCAAATCACCACGACCGGGCGGCAGTATCATCACTATATTCAGCCGAGCGAAAAAGGCCGTCTCTGCGTGTGCGTTTTCGATGGCGTCTACATCAATATTATTCGCACACGCCTTTTTGGCGAAATCGAGATCCATTTCGAAGTGGAATCCGCCGAGCTTGGCCGCATTGAACTTCCATCCGCCTGTATCGACATGCAGGGTAACCTGGACCGCCACATTTCTATTAATGATAAAGCCAGCGTGTTTGCCCATTACCTGGAGCGCCTGCAGGTGGTTTACGACTCTATTTTAGCGCTGTCCCCAGAGAAGGCGTAAATCATGATCGTCAGGCCGGAGCAAACCTGGCTGCGGAAATTATTCTCATGGCGCGGTTCCATCATGAGAAAAATTTCTCCTCAGCTCTGTTTCTTTATCATGCTGAATATCGTCTATCTGTATGTGCTACCGCTCTTAAATCTGCACGGCATCATCGCCAAGGAGAGCTCGTTTTACTTTATCGGTATCTCGATTTCGATATCGGTGTTTATCGGCTTTCGCAACAACACGGCCTGGCTGCGCTACTGGGAAGCACGCAAACTGTGGGGCGATCTGCTCATCGTGAGCCGGTCGCTGATGCGCGAGGTCATCAATACCACCAAGGCGAGCCCAGAAGAAAAAATGGCGGTACTGGACCTGATTGTTACCTATTGCGCCACGTTAAAAGCCAAGCTGCGTCATGGGCCGGTGCCGGTTTCGCGCGCGCTGGACTATCAGCATCTCACCACCCCCTGCAACGCCCTGCTGCAAAATATTGGGCAGTGGCTGTATCTGCATCGGCCCGATGAGTTTATCTATCGCAATTTCAATCATTATCTCAATCAGATGAGTACCATCCAGGGCGGCTGCGAGCGCATCAGCAACACGCCGATTCCCTATGCCTACTCGCTGTTGCTGCACCGGACGGTGGGCATTTTTTGCGCCGTATATCCGCTGCTGCTGATCCATGATTTTGGCTTTATGACCCTGCTGTTTTCTATCTTTACCACCTACGCGCTGCTGGCGCTCGACGCTATCGCGACCGAACTGGAAGACCCATTCGGTACTGAAGATAACGACCTGCCGCTTAACGCGATTTGCAATGCGATTGAGATAGACCTGCGGGAGATGATGAAAGACAGTCTGATACCAACAAAAATGGCGCCGGACGCCAACTACCGGCTGCTTTAAGGTTTCCCCCCTCACCATGGCCCTCTCCCCACCGGGAGAGGGAGCGGTATGGTCCTGTTTTCAGCGGATCACATCGTAGACCGATTTCTGAATCGTCAGCCACTTTTTGCTTTCAGCATCGCCCGTTGCTTTACTGCGCTGCTGAGCGTTATCCACCGCCAGACGCTGACGCGCCACCACGGCGGGAGTGGTGCAAAACGCCTGTAGATAAGATTTTCGAATCGCGCTGAGCTGAGCGCCGCGCGACAGTTCGAGCGTGAGCGTATTGATAAACCGGCGACAGGGTTTCAGTTCATCCATTTGCAGGTGGTAGCGCAACAGCAGATTCAGCACCTCTTCGTGCTGGGCCGCCATCGCCGAGTCCGTCCAGGCGAGCTGCCAGGTCATCCCGCCGCGTAAAAACAGCGTCGTCACCTCAAGATCATTACGATCGATAGCCGCCCGTAGCGCATTGCGATCCCATAAGATCCCGCGCCGGGCCAGCAGATCGCGAGGAGAGGCCGTCGTTGTACTCTCTGCTTGTGCCACGGTAACCGGCGGTGGCGGCTCGACGTACGGCCGCGACGTCGGTTCGGAAGTCAACAGGCTGATACCGCCAAGCGCCATCCCCAGCACCGTCACGGCAACCGCTCCCCACAGTACGGCTGCGGCAATTCGCTCACGCGTATCAGAACGCTCACGCGCCTTATGAGACAGGCGTTCAATGCTGTCAGCAATGGGCTTTCCATCAACGCCCCAGGCATGCGCATAATCCCGTGCAAGCGTCCAGTAACGCTGAATTTCACTACCGTCTGCCGCCATCAGGCTAGCGGGATTGACGCGCGTACGCCCTTGCTCGTAGGCGTGCTGTACCGGCGTGGTGACCTGTTCGGTATAGAGATCTAACAACTGACACTCAACCTCCGTCAGCAAATGATGCGCCAGCACCTTATTACGCATCCGGCGAACATCTTCGAGAAAGGTATGCAGCGTCAGGCGCTGTTCGGCAAGAAAGGTCAGCGACGCGGCATGATTAAAAAGCGAAGAGTAGTGACGGGAGAAGGCCTTTTTATCGACAATCAACAGCGCCAGCTCGCTAAACGTCATGCCATCAAGCACGCTTTCCGTCGGGCTTCGAGAACGCCAGCGCATCACTTCGTGAGAACCAAACTGAACGCTAAGATACTGATGGAGATGAGGAATATCCGGCCAGACCTGCATCACCAGCCCACGTAGCGTAAGGTGGATCGTGCGAATTTGTCGCTCCGCCTGCTCTTGCAGCTGTTCCGCATCGCTGGCGTAGCCGGTGGTAAACATCAGCAGCGGCTGCTGCTGTTTTATCTGTTCCAGCGTCATAACAAAGCGCTCAGCCGCAATCAGCTGATTTTCGGTGGCCGTCTGCCCATGTTCATATGAGGGAATGCCCTGCTGAAGATGACGCAGCTGGAGCATAAATTCGCTCAACTGGCTGTCGTTAATGTTAAGCCGCTGGGCCACCGCGCCCCAGCCGCCAAGGTTCAATCGCGCCTGATCGAGCTGTTCCAGAAACCAACGGGGATCTTTGCCCTCCGTCACGCGCAGCTTAAGCAGCGTGAGGATCTCCATCGAGGCCTGGCGAATCACGCTCAGGCAATGCTCATACTGCTGGCCAACCTGTCGCGATAACGTCGACATTTTCCCATTCCTTAATCTACAGCAAGGTTTTTTAGCCTTAGGATTAATATGTTACTGCTTTGTTATTTTTGTCGTTACACCATAGAGCAATTCAGGCAAATTAACAGTCCCGCGCCACCTATCAGAATGAGAAATTATGATCGCGCTCACCACCGAACGTTTAAGCTGCACCCTGATTACCGAAAGCGACTGGTCCTTTTTCCTGGCCTTACAGCAGCACCCGCAGGTAATGCGCTATGTGGCAGATAGCCGAAGCGAAGAGGAGATTCGGGCAGCCTTCGACGCACGCCTGCCCCCCTGGACGCCGGGGGCCGAACACTGGCTGTGTCTGGTGGTGCGCGACGCTGCACAAACACCGCTGGGGATCACCGGCTATATCCATCGTGATAGTGACTGCGCCGAGGTTGGTTTTTTGTTTTCCCCACAGGCTCAGGGAAAAGGCTATGGCAGCGAGTCGCTGCACGCGGTCTGCGACTACGCCTTCCGGCATGGCGGTATACGACGGCTGACGGCGACGGTCACCGCAGGTAATATCGCCTCCCGACGTACGCTGGAAAAGCAGGGCTTTATGCTGGAAGGTGAGCTACGCGAAAGCTACTTTCTGGCCGGGCAATGGCAAAATGACTGGCTTTTCGGCTTACTGAGTCATGAATTTGATACGTCTCGGACATCCGGCCAATAGTCCCGTCTGGACGACTCTTTTACACTCCTCATTCCATTGAATGAGGGCCAAAGATGTTACATGTCGCTACGCCGAGCCTGCTAGGGCTGGAACTAATTAAGCAGTATCAGGGGCTGTCGCTGGAAAAGTATCAGGATGCAGATGGGTTGTGGATCGTAGGCTACGGGCATTTGATTCGCGACCAGGAACGTTTTGATGGGCCGATTACGCTCACTCAGGCCGAGCAATTGTTTCAGCAGGACGTGGATTATTATCACCAGGTGCTGCGCCGTTGCATGAAGGTGCCATTAAACCAGCATCAGTCCGATGCCCTGATGTCGCTGGCCTTCAGCCTGGGGCCGGAAGCCGTGCAGCAGTCAACTATCGTGCGTGAGATGAACCAGGGCCATATGGCGGATGCGCTGGCGCTCTGGCAGCAACAAGGGGCGTCACAGACCAGCCTGGCGACGCAGCGCCAGGCTGAAGCAGCGTTATTCTGTGGCGATATGAGTTGAAGCTTCCTGATTATTCATCAGCATAGCGGCCTGCGTGCGATTTTTAACACCCAGGCGGCGATACAGTGATTCAAGGTGCGCTTTTACGGTGCCAGCGCTAATATTCAGCGTTCGGCTGATTTCCTTATTCGATTCACCGTTGGCCAGCAGTGATAATATCTCACGTTGGCGCTGGCTCAGATTATCCAACCCCTGTTTTTCCTGCTCATACTCCATCCGCCAATCGCCCGGCAGGCAAATCAGACCGCGCAGGACGCTTTTGATCGTCTGTACAAATATCTCGACGCTGGCATCCCTGGGGATAATCGCCTGTAGGTTATAGGCCATCATATCGTTCAGCCAGGCACGGTTATAATCATTCACAATAATAATGCCCTTTGACTCCGGAAACTGCTGGTGCTTTTCCTGCAGCAGCCACTGGCAGAAGCCGTGATCAAGGCCGCCGTCAAGAATCAACAGCGCATCTGGATGCTGTAACAGTTGCCGCCACAGGTCATCGGCCTGACTGACAGCAGAAATATCAATTCCTGGAATATGTTCCTGTAAGCTGATTTTCATTCCATGAATAAATATTGACTGCCTGTCAAACATCACTACCTGCATAATGGATTCCCCATATCAAAATAAAACGAATTCTAATGGCGTGCAGAGTAATCCCCACAACCTGAAATAAGAACTCGCCGTTTGGCCTGGGTCATTTTACGTAGATATCGGGCGTTCTAAACATCATAATTATGAATGCTTACAACCGTCACACCACCATTACGCATTCACATATATCATCATATTTTAATTAAGAAATGGATTAGATAATCGTGTCGCTACGATAATATTAATTAAATGGGAATGTAGGTTATTGCGAGGATAGGCGGAAGTAAAGGGAATAATAATTCCTGATTAAGACTATTTTCCGCACGATAGGTAAATAACGCCTTTGCAAAGCAAAGGCGTTATTGCAGTCTTAGAGGAACATGCCGCCCGAAACTTCGATGCGCTGCGCGGTCATCCAGCGCAGGTTATCGCTCAGCAGCGCGGCAATCGCATCGCCAATATCATCCGGCAGCCCAACGCGACCCAGCGCGGTTTGCGACGCCACGTACTTGTTCAGGTCGTCGTTATCGCGAACGCGGCCACCGCCAAAGTCGGTTTCAATCGCCCCTGGCGCAATGCTGTTGACCGAAATCCCGCGCGCCCCCAGCTCTTTTGCCTGATAGCGGGTCAGCACTTCCATCGCCCCTTTCATTGAGGCGTAGGCGGCATAGCCCGGCAGCGCAAAACGCGCCAGCCCGGTCGAGACGTTGAGGATGCGTCCGCCATTTTCCATCAGCGACAGCAGCGACTGAGTCAGGAAGAACGGTCCCTTGAAATGGATATTCATCAGCTCATCAAATAGCGTCTCGGAGGTCTCAGCAAAGGAGGCATACAGGCCAATCCCGGCGTTGTTCACTAAATAATCAAACGTCTCGCGACCCCAGACCTGATTCAGCGCTTCTTTCACCTGCTGAGTGAAGGCCGCAAAGCTGGCAACATCGCTGACGTTCAGCTGTAATGCTACGGCTTTCGCTCCTTTTTGCTCAATTTCGGCCACAACTTCCAGCGCGGCATCACGTTGACTGTTGTAGGTGAAGATAATATCCGTTCCCTGCGCGGCCAGCTTCAGCACCGCATTTTTACCGAGTCCGCGGCTACCGCCGGTCACTAACGCAATACGTTGAGTCATGGGAAACCTCATTTCAGTGGGTGTGTTCGTTGAGAACAAGCTTATTAGGTGATAAAAGAACAATAAATATCCCTGATTACGCTTCACTGTCTCATTCAGAACAACAATAGGGCATGCTGATGGATAAAATTCACGCAATGCAACTGTTCATCCGCGTCGCTGAACTGGAGAGTTTTTCCCGCGCGGCGGATACCCTTGGCCTTCCTAAAGGTAGCGTATCGCGACAAATTCAGGCGCTGGAAAACCATCTTGGTTGCCGCCTGCTGCACCGCACCACTCGACGGGTGCTGCTGACTCAGGATGGGATGGTCTACTACGAGCGCGCTAAAGATTTGCTGAGCAACCTCGACGAACTGGACAGCATGTTTCAGAGCGACCCCAGCAGCGTGAGCGGGCGGCTGCGCGTGGATATGCCGGTAGGTATCGCCCGTAAGGTGGTGATCCCCAAACTGCCCGCTTTTTTGCAGCACTATCCCGGCATTGAGCTTGAGCTCAGCAGCAGCGATCACTTAGTCGATGTGATTCGCGAAGGGTTTGACTGCGTGGTGCGCGTGGGGTCGTTGAAAGATTCAGGGCTGATTGCCCGACCGCTCGGCAAACTGACCATCATTAACTGTGCTAGTCCAGGCTACCTGGCGCGCTTTGGCTATCCCGAGTCGCTGGACGACCTCAGCAACCATGCGCTGGTGCACTACGCCACCAATCTCGGCGTGCGCCCGCAGGGGTTTGAAGTAGCGAAAGAGGGCGGCACCAGGTGGGTCAAAACCGGCGGCGTGCTGACGGTGAACAGCACGGAAACCTATCATGCTGCCTGCCTGGCAGGGCTGGGGATTATTCAGGTGCCGCGCGTTGGCGTGCGCGAAGCGCTGCACAGCGGCGAGCTGGTTGAAATTCTCCCGCAGCATCGGGCCGAGCCGATGCCGGTGTCGTTAATTTACCCGCACCGTCGTAACCTATCGCGGCGGGTACACCTGTTTATGGAATGGTTAACCGGCGTGTTGCAGGGATATGTGGATTGATCCCGGCGGCGCTTTGGGTTGCTTGGACGAGGTGCAACGTACCGACTCCGGGGAACCCTCTATACTTAAGTAAAAGCAATAAAAAGGAAAATCTCCCTGATGACGTCGGAAAACAACGATAAACGTCTACAGCAAAAGGCTAGCAAGGCGCTGGACAGCGTCACCACCACGGCGCAGAAGATTCAGCGCCAGCCGGTCATCGCCCACCTGATTCGCGCCGCTGAGCGCTTTAACGATCGGCTGGGAAATCAGTTTGGCGCGGCTATTACCTACTTTTCATTCTTATCGATGATCCCCATTCTGATGGTGTCGTTCGCCGCCGCCGGCTTTATTCTTGCCTCGCATCCGACGCTGCTGCAGGACATCTTCAATAAGATCCTGGCCAACGTCAGCGACCCGACGCTCGCCGCCACGCTCAAAAGCACCATCAACACCGCCGTGCAGCAGCGTACCACCGTCGGCCTGGTCGGCCTGTGTATCGCCCTCTACTCCGGCATCAACTGGATGGGCAACCTGCGCGAGGCTATTCGCGCCCAGTCGCGCGATGTCTGGGAACGCACGCCGCAGGATCAGGAGGCCATCTGGATTAAATACTTGCGTGACTTCGTGTCGCTGATTGGCCTGCTGATTGCGCTGATTGTCACCCTTTCCATTACCTCGGTGGCCGGGTCGGCGCAGCAGCTGATTATCTCAGCGCTCTATCTCGATAGCATTGAGTGGCTGAAGCCCGCCTGGCGGTTGATAGGTCTGGCAATTTCGATCTTCGCCAACTACCTGCTGTTCTTCTGGATTTTCTGGCGACTGCCCCGCCACCGCCCGCGTAAAAAGGCACTGATCCGTGGCACTTTTATTGCTGCTATCGGCTTTGAGGTGATCAAAATCATCATGACCTGGACGCTACCGACGCTGGTGAAATCCCCGTCCGGCGCCGCGTTTGGTTCCGTGCTTGGCCTGATGGCGTTCTTCTACTTCTTCGCCCGCCTGACGCTGTTCTGCGCCGCGTGGATTGCTACGGCGGAGTACAAGGACGACCCGAGAATGCCGGGAAAAACCCACCGCTAGCCGCCCGGTTGGGCTGAAAATTTCAGCCCAACCCACCGAATTAGCATATAAATCCAGCCTGTAACTTTTATTTAACCAAAAACCAGTTTTATCATCTAATCTACGAAAAATGTGAAGCATTTCATGTTTGATAATTTACTGGTATAAAAATTATCCACTTTTTGCCCCTCTTTTCACCATTTTACAATCCTGTTACAGATTGAAATGTCGCTTTTGCTATGTCTAATATGGCCTTTCGTTCGCTATACATATTAGAAAAGACTATGACCAGCACAACACTCGATAACGAACAGGCTTCCGCTCCGGTTAACTCGCGTAATAAGGTCGTCGTGGCCTCACTCATCGGCACCGCCATTGAGTTCTTCGACTTCTATATTTACGCCACCGCTGCGGTCATCGTGTTCCCGCATATCTTCTTCCCACAGGGCGATCCGACGGCGGCAACGCTGCAATCGCTGGCAACGTTCGCTATCGCCTTCGTCGCTCGTCCTATTGGTTCCGCGCTCTTCGGCCACTTCGGTGACCGCGTCGGGCGTAAGGTCACGCTGGTCGCTTCGCTGCTGACCATGGGGATCTCCACCGTGGTTATCGGCCTGCTGCCGAGCTATGCCTCCATCGGCATTATGGCTCCAGTCCTGCTGGCGCTGGCGCGCTTTGGCCAGGGTCTGGGTCTGGGCGGTGAATGGGGCGGCGCGGCGCTGCTGGCGACGGAAAACGCCCCGCCACGCAAACGCGCGCTGTACGGATCCTTCCCGCAGCTGGGCGCACCGATTGGCTTCTTCTTCGCTAACGGCACCTTCCTGCTGCTCTCCTGGCTGCTGACCGACGAGCAGTTCATGACCTGGGGCTGGCGCGTTCCGTTTATCTTCTCTGCGGTGTTAGTGATTATCGGCCTGTACGTGCGCGTCTCGCTGCATGAAACGCCGGTGTTCGCCAAAGTCGCTGCCGCTAAGAAACAGGTTAAAGTGCCGATGGGCACCCTGCTCAGCAAGCACGTGCGCGTGACGGTGCTTGGCACCTTCATCATGCTGGCGACCTATACGCTGTTCTATATCATGACCGTCTACTCGATGACCTACAGCACCGCCGCCGCGCCGAATGGCCTGGGGCTGCCGCGTAACGAAGTCCTGTGGATGCTGATGCTGGCGGTGATTGGGTTTGGCGTGATGGTGCCGATTGCAGGCCTGCTGGCGGACCGTTTCGGTCGTCGCCCAAGCATGATTGTGATCACCAGCCTGATTATCATCTTCGCGCTGTTCTTCTTCCAGCCGCTGCTGGGCTCCGGTAATCCGGCGCTGATTATGCTGTATCTGCTGGTTGGCCTGAGCCTGATGGGTCTGACCTTTGGCCCAATGGGCGCGCTGCTGCCGGAGCTCTTCCCAACGGAAGTGCGTTATACCGGGGCATCGTTCTCCTACAACGTGTCGTCGATTCTGGGTGCGTCCGTTGCGCCGTACATCGCGGCCTGGTTGCAGAGTAGCTATGGGTTATTCTACGTGGGTGTCTATCTGGCAGCCATGGCGGCACTGACGCTGATTGCACTGCTGCTGACGCACGAAACGCGTCACGAATCACTCTAAAATAATGGAGCTGGCCTACATCACGTAGGCCAGTTTCACACCAGATTGATCATCAAGGATTCCAGCGTCGACATCGGCACCGGTCGAGAAAGGAAATAGCCCTGCGCGGCGGCAGCAGGTGAGTTTTGAATTTCGCGCCACTCTTCCAGCGTTTCAACCCCCTCCACAATCACCCCTTCGCAATAGCGATTCATCAGCTCAATCAGCAGAATAAACAGTTTGCGGCCTTCAGGGGTTTTGCGCAGCATAATGAACAGATCGCGGGCCACTTTAATGTAGTCGTAGCGCACTTCATTCAGCGCCGAGAAGTTAGCCATACCGGTGCCGAAGTCATCCAGCCACAGCGGGCCAAATTCGCACAGCGAGGCCACCGTGGAATCTTGCGGCAGCGCCATGTGCTCCACCAATTCAAAGCGTAGCCAGGGCAGCGTTTCAATCATCGTTTTCAGGATCCGGTCCTGACGCATTTCCAGCAGCGTGGGCGCATCGACGTTGACCGATGCCAGCACCTTATTTTGCTCAAAGAAATGCTTCCTTTTTGCCAGCATCGTCACCTGTTCTTTGATGACATGGATGCGCTGGCCGATAGAAACTGCAGCGAAGTAACGATCCGGGGCAATACGTTTTTGTGGTTGAGAGGGATGGGTCACTATCGTTAACACTTCAATCGCCATCAAGCGGCCCTGAATGGTGTAGATAGGCTGGTAGGTATAGACACGCTCACACTCTTGCCAGTAACGCAGTTGCTGTAGGCTTTCCAGCTCCGCATCAGGTACTCTCGCCCGCTGGTTCACCTGCTTTAACGTCATTTAAGCTTCCTGTGAAGAGAGGGTCAGAGGGTCTAGTGATAAAGTTATCGGCGGGGCAAGTGAGAACTTTATGTTCAGTTTGAGCCATTTTATTTTCACTAAAGAGGATAAATCGGCCGTAACACGCGCTAGCTCAAAAAAAATAATGGAACGTTGTTTTAATATAGTTGACCAACGAATAGCCACAGCGCACACTACGAAAAATTTACCGAATCAGGTTGATGACTATGTCCAAAAAAATTGCCGTGATTGGCGAATGCATGATTGAGCTGTCCGAGAAGGGCGCACAAGTTAACCGCGGCTTTGGCGGCGACACCTTAAACACGTCCGTCTATATTGCTCGCCAGGTCTCTCCTGCTGAACTGAGCGTCAACTACGTCACCGCACTCGGCACTGACACCTTCAGCCAGCAGATGATGGACGCCTGGCAGGCAGAGAACGTCAAAACCGACCTGATTCAACGCATGAGCGACCGTATGCCTGGCCTGTACTACATCGAAACCGATGAGACCGGCGAGCGTACGTTTTACTACTGGCGTAACGAAGCCGCCGCTAAATTCTGGCTGGAGAGCGAGCAGTCTGCCGCCATCTGCGAACAGCTGGCAGGCTTTGACTACCTCTACCTGAGCGGCATTAGCCTTGCTATCCTCAGCCCAGCCAGCCGTGAGAAGCTGATTGCGCTGCTGAAACAGTGCCGCGCTAACGGCGGCAAAGTCATCTTTGACAACAACTACCGTCCGCGCCTGTGGGCCAGCAAAGAAGAAACTCAGCAGGTTTATCAGCAGATGCTGCAGTGCACCGACATTGCCTTCCTGACGCTGGACGACGAAGACGCGCTGTGGGGCGAGAAGCCGGTTGAAGAGGTTATTGCTCGTACTCAGGCCGCAGGCGTAAGTGAAGTGGTGGTGAAGCGCGGTGCAGACTCTTGCCTGGTGGCGATTACCGGTGAAGCGCTGGTTGACGTACCAGCAGTTAAGCTGCCAAAAGAGAAAGTGGTGGATACTACCGCAGCGGGTGACTCCTTCAGCGCAGGCTATCTGTCCGTCCGCCTAACCGGCGGCGATGCGGCAGCAGCGGCGAAGCGCGGTCACCAGACGGCGAGCACCGTAATTCAGCACCGTGGGGCGATTATTCCACGCGACGCGATGCCTGCGTAAGGTTTCGCGGGTATAAAAAAACCTCTTCCGGTTGGGAGAGGTTTTTTTTCGTCGGTACGTTAAGTGCGGGGGTTTCCCCCCTCACCCCGGCCCTCTCCCCATAGGGGCGAGGGAGAAAACCAAACGGTTCCCTCTCCCTCTGGGAGAGGGTTAGGGTGAGGGGAAAAACCCGCTACTGCGCCGGCGGAATATCCGTCACATCCTGATGACTCTCTTCCGTCGCCGTGGCAGCTTCTGCCGTCGGTGCCAGCATAATCTTGCCCCACACCTCCTGCAGATCCTTCATATTGAACTCCGGCTCACCGGTTGGCTGCTGAAGGACGAGCGCCATATCCTGCGAAAGCTGCTGGCGCAGATCCTGGTTGAGCATGTCCGGCGTCAGCGACTCGAGGAAGCTCTGACGTAGCTTCTGATACTGTTCCGGGGCGATATCCACCACCTGATTCTGCAACGAACGCATACGCTGGCTAATCAGCATGTCGGTATCCATCCGCGCATAGGTGGCGAACAGCTTTTGCAGCTCCAGCTTCTTCTGCGCAATCAGCGAATCAAATTCATCTTCAGGCAGACCTTTTTCGCGAATGGCCGCCAGCTCGCGGGCAACCAGCCCCAGGTTGCTTTCCAGCTTCTCGCCCGGCGATTCCAGGTTGATGCCGCACTGGGCGCGCAGATACAGCACCCGGCAGTCAAAGCCCAGGCCGATATCCTTCATGTTGGTGCGGCTCAGTTTCTGCTGGATATGCCAGAACAGCGCTTCACGCGCCAGGTCGGCACGCCAGTAACGCTGCAGCGCCGCAGACTCACGAATCGGTTGCCACGGCGTGTCCCACATAATAGAGAGACGATCCTGGCGCACCGCGTTGGTCATGATGCTTACCGTTTCCGGTGGAAGCGGCGACAGCGTTGGCACCGCCGCTGGCGTTTCACGTTTCCCCTTCAGCCCACCGAAGGTTTTGCTGATCTGCTCAATGGTGGCACGGCTATCGACGTTGCCGACGATAATCAGCGTCATCGCATCCGGGGTGTACCATTTCTGATAGAACTCGGCGACATGTTTAGCATCTACCGGCAGTTTCAACGGCTCAGCCGGGTCGTGTCCCAGCATGGTGGAACCCTTCAGACGATAGCGCCACCAGCCCTCTTTGGTATCCTGCGGCCAGGTTGCCACCATATCCTGCACGCCCAGTGCGTAGCTGACGGTGTCCGGTGTAATGCTCAGTTTACCAATTGAGGTCGCGAGCCAGTTCAGCGCCTCTTTCTGTAGGTCGCTGCGGTTGTTCGGCAGGCTCAGGTTAAAGCGGGTGTAGTCATAAGAGACAATCGCCGGCGGCAGCGGCCGCTTCGGGTCGATGCTCTGCTGCCACATGGAGCGAGCCTGCATGGTTTGTAGACCGCCATTCTGAGTCAGGGCGATCCGCGGAATAAGGTGGCTATAGCCCGTCTGTTGGGCGCTTTCGTTCAGTGAACCAATATCAATCGAGAGCCGGATTTCTACACGGTCGCTCGGGCGCTGCGGAGTGGCAAGTACCTGCCACTGAAAGCCATTAGACAACGTGCCTTGTTGCCAGGCCGGGTCCGGCTGGAGCGCTTCTGCCTGCACATAGCTGGCTGCTGCCATCATCAGCAAACCACCGGCTAAAAGTCGAATTGTTGTGCCCTGCATGTGAACCCCTGATGAACGTTCCTGGTTATCCCCACCGTCATCCGGGCGACGCGCGCACGGAGGCCAGTGGGTATAAAAGACAACCGCCGCGGCGATTGCCTAAAATAATGAAGTAAATACGTCAGTTAGACCACACAATCGCAAAAACGTCACATGGCTAAGGAAAATAAAATCTACGGCAACCATAAGCTAACATAGCTAAATAATGACGCCGCCTAATTATGCGCAGGAGCCCGCACTCCAGCAAGGGAGTACGGGCTTAAGTGAGGAGATTAAGAGGATAATTCGTGCGGTTCTTTCGCCGTCGGACGGTTATTGAGCACATCGTCCAGCTGTTTAGCGTCCAGCTGTTTCACGCGTTTCGCCACGACAATGGTCGCCACGCCGTTACCGATAAGGTTAGTCAGCGCACGCGCTTCTGACATAAAGCGGTCGATACCCAGAATCAGCGCCAGACCAGCAACCGGCAGATGTCCCACCGCCGAGATAGTTGCCGCCAGCACGATAAAGCCACTACCGGTCACGCCTGCGGCCCCTTTCGAGGAGAGCAGCAGTACCACCAGCAGCGTCACCTGATGGAAGATATCCATATGACTGTTGGTCGCCTGGGCGATAAACACCGCCGCCATCGTCAGATAAATCGAGGTGCCGTCGAGGTTAAACGAGTAACCGGTCGGGATAACCAGCCCCACCACCGACTTCCGGCAGCCTAGCTTTTCCATCTTGTCGAGCATACGCGGCAGCGCGGATTCGGAAGAGGAGGTTCCCAGCACAATCAGCAGTTCTTCGCGGATATAGCGGATAAATTTGAAAATGCTGAACCCGGTCGCACGCGCAATCGTACCCAGCACCACCACCACAAACAGGATACAGGTGATATAGAAGCAGATGATAAGCTGGCCCAACTGCACCAGCGTACCCACGCCGTATTTGCCGATAGTAAAGGCCATCGCCCCGAACGCACCAATCGGCGCCAGGCGCATAATCATGTTGATGATGCCGAAGATAACCTGCGAGAAGCTTTCAATAACGTTGAAAATCAACTGACCCTTGCTGCCCAGGCGGTGCAGCGCAAAGCCAAACATCACCGCAAACAGCAGCACCTGCAGGATGTTGCCGCTGGCAAAGGCACCGATCACGCTGGAAGGAATGATATCCATCAGGAAGGCGATAATACCCTGATCTTTTGCCTGCTCGGCGTACATCGCTACCGCTTTCGCATCCAGCGTTGCCGGGTCAACGTTCATCCCCGCACCGGGTTGCACCAC
Organism: Kluyvera sp. EC_51; assembly: GCF_019584505.1. Taxonomy (NCBI): domain Bacteria; kingdom Pseudomonadati; phylum Pseudomonadota; class Gammaproteobacteria; order Enterobacterales; family Enterobacteriaceae; genus Kluyvera; species Kluyvera sp. EC_51. Next base: position 34,820 of record NZ_VDAG01000104.1, read on the forward strand.
GTTCACAATCACCAGACCGATAATCAGCGCGAGGGTGCTGACCACTTCAAAGTAGAGCAGCGCCACGGCACCGGTGCGCCCCACCGCTTTCATGCTTTCCATACCGGCGATGCCGGTCACTACCGTACAAAAAATAACCGGCGCGATAACCATTTTAATCAGTTTGACGAAGGCATCGCCGAGCGGTTTCATTTGCGCACCTAATTCCGGGTAATAGTGACCGAGTAGCACACCGATCACTATCGCCGTCAACACCTGGAAATAGAGGCTTTTGAAGAAAGAGGTTTTCATAGGATGTCCTTAAGCTATAGCCACAGGAAATGTAGGGATTATTTTTACCTGTTGGCACAAAATAACATCCAGGAAACATTATCGAAATATATGTACGTTAATTTGATACTTAATTGTTAAAACTTTGAGCTGACACGCACAATCGCTAACTCCGATCTCCCGGCAGTAGTGAATTGTCCTTACCGAGATAATCCTGCTCAAAGGTCTCCATCGGGACGGCGCGAGCAAACAGGAAGCCCTGCAAAATATCGACATTTGCCGCCCGCAGCCATGCATATTGCTCTTTATTTTCAACACCTTCAGCAACCATTTTCAGGTTCAGGCTGCGCCCAAGCTGGATGATGGCCGCCACCATGCTGGTATCTTCCGGCAGGCTGTCGATAAAGATTTTGTCGATCTTCAGAATATCCACCGGCACAGATTTCATATGCTGTAGCTGGCGCAAACCCGCGTAACCCATACCAAAATCATCCAGCGCAATGCGCACACCGGCGTTGCGCAGCGGTCGTAAAATGGCGACAGCGGCTTTCGGGTCGTCAATGCGTCGGCTCTCTGTCACTTCCAGAACCAGCGTACCCGGCGCAATGCGATAGCGGTTGAGCAGGGCCAGCATATCCGACACCATGTCGTGATGCAGAAGCTGCAGCGCCGAGATGTTCACCGACAGCGGCAGCATAATGCCGCGCGACTGCCAGGCCGCCAGTTGTCGGCACGACTCTTCCAGCACCCAGTGCCCCACGGTCACCATCAGGCCGCAGGATTCAATGCTGTCTATCAGATCGTTCGGCAGCGCCCAGCTACCGTCCGGCTGGCGCTGGCGCAGCAGCACTTCCGCGCTGCACACCTTGCCGGTGCTGGTTTCCACCTGCGGCTGGAGCCAGACGGAGAACTGCTCATTGTCCAGCGCGGTCAGGATATCGCTCTCTTCGGTCAGGCGCTTTTGCGCTTTTACCATCTGCTCCGGGTCGAAAAACTCAATCTGGTTTTTCCCTTTGCGTCGTGCGGTAAAGGCCGCCGAAAGCGAGCGGCGATAGAACTGCTCCGCCGTTAACCCGTCGTTATACATCGCAATACCCACGCTGGCGCTCGGGCGCAGCTGAATGCCCTGCAGCGGCAGGCGCTCATTAATAATAGTGAGTACTTGCTGACCTAATGTGATGGCATGCCACGGCTCTTTGACGTCATAGGCCAGAATCGCGAAGTCGTAGCCGCTGACCTGCGCCAGCACCATGCGCGGCGAGATCACCTGCTTAATCTTCTCTGCCAGCGTCAGCAGCAGCATTTCACGCTGCTCTTCTTTCAGCACGCCCGCGGTATCCTGCAAGGTTTCACAGGCGATAGTCAGCAGTGCCACCGGCGTTTTGCGCACCAGGCTCTGTTCGAGCAGCCCTAACAGGAAAGCTTTGTTAGGCAGGTCAGAGACCGGGAAACGGGTCGACTGATTGCTCAGTTCGTCATATTGACGTAGTAGCGCCTGCTGATTGCGGTTGTAACTGCGCACCAGCGTACCGATTTCATCATCGTGGTGCAGACGCGGCAGGGAGAGCTGATGACCGATGCGATCCGCCCCCGGCAGATCGTGAATTTCATAGGCAATGCTGCGCAGCGGCCTGACAATCAGTCGGTTGATGCACCAGGTCAGCGCGACTGTCAGCATTAAAACGAGCAAAAAGTAAGCGGTCACTATCGTTGCCAGCGCGCTCATCACGAACTTATACATACGATAAGGGTCTGCCTGTAGCACCAGGTAGGCCAGCGGCTGTGGGTTAGCGGGCCGTTCCAGCGAATAGAGCGGTAGTGAAATCTGCACCGGGAGTTCAAAAATGCGCGTGATATTGACCGGAACCGGACGTTCCGGAATAAAACTCATGCGTAGCGCCTGAAACTGGTTAGGCAGCACGACATCCGTCCGGCTGACGATGCCGGCAGGTTGAATGCGCCCAAGAATGGCCTCTGCCTCGGGAATATCGGCTTTAAGGATGGCAGCCGACAGCGGCTGACGTACCGAGCGGGCGATGCTCTCTAATTGCACCCCAGTGTTATAGCGATCCTGCTGTACGAAGTGGAACAGTAAAATGAAGCAAAAGACAAATAAAAACAACATGGTAACAACAGCAACCATGGCCATTTGTTTTATTGTAAGGGAACGGCTAACGCGCAAAAGAGCTCTCCACTAATACGAACGTATTGCTCAGGCATTGAGAATAACGAGGCTGGCGGCAAAGTCAAAAGGGACTCCGCCGCGATAATTATAACCCGGCAGGGTGCCGGGTTATATAAGACGAATACCTATATTCGGAGCGGTGAAATTACCAGTCTGCGTATGGCGTGAGCGGCTGCGGCGGCATATCGAGGTCGCCCTGCCAGCCAGCGGCGGAATAACGAACGTAGAGCAGCGCGTGGCTTGGGGTGTAATCCTTCGCCTGCTGGATATCGACGCCTGCGCCCACGAACCAGTTGGAACTGACGCGTCGTTCGATAATCGCCCGCGCGGTATAACCAAAGCCCTGGCTGCTGCCACCGTGGTTTACATCCTCGTGGGCCTTTTTCTTCCAGGTTTGCGGGATCAGGTTCATCAGCGGATAGCGCGGCTCCGTACTGGTGCGCGAATGCGACCAGGAGACCGACCCCCCCAGTTCCCATGACCAGTTTTCCGTACGTTCACGCCAGTTAACCGGCACGGCAAACGACACATATTCCTGCGGGCTGTAATAGCCGCCCTGACCGAGGGTATAGCCGCTCAGATCCTTCTGGTAGTGCCAGATCATGTTGTTAAGCCCAACGGTTACCCGGCGGTTATTCTCGTTAATAACCTTGTAGTAATACCCCGTCATCCAGCGAACGCGCCAGTTGTCGTCTACGTTTTTACCTGACAGTTGGTCGCCACCGAGTGAAGCCCATACGCCATTGGCTTCACCTTTGTCGTAGCTCAGGCTAATACCGCCGCCGTTAGCGCGGACGCCACCCCAGGTCGTGCCTGTGTGCCCATCCTTGTCATTATCTTTCTGCCCACCAAATGCCAGTAACGAGCTGGAGATCGGACGACGGTGTGCGTTAACCGTATAGCCCAGCGGACCGACATCGCTGCTGTAGCTCAGTCCACCAACCACATCCACCACGTTAAAGCCCATCGGGGTGGTGCCAATATCCGCGTTCCAGGTGTCATTTTTCCAGCCAATGGCTACGCTGGCGCCGCTGTCGCTTTGGTGCGTTGACCCGCTACAGGCGGATAAATCACAGGTGCCCCACTGTTTCTTATACTGGTCATTTTTATCGGTGGAGAAACTCCCCGCGTCCATATTCACCAGATCCGAACGGAAGAACATCCGGCCATCGGCCAGCGGCGCATCGACCTGTAACATAGTGGTATGCGCTTTCAGGTCGGAATAACCGCCCGTACCGCTGGAACCCCAGAAATCATGCTGCAAGGTGACGTTCAGGTCCTGCTGACGATAGAGATCCGCCGCGTCACTGCGCACGCCGCGCTTAAGCCAGTCGTCTTTCTCGTCGTTACGCGTCAGGCGGGTAAAGGTGTCGTTATCCACTGGACGCGTTGGGGTAATCTGCGTGGCGACCATCGCATCTTTGTAGGTCTCCAGCGCCTGTTTCGGGTTGCCGTCCTGCGCCTGATAGCGCGCGGCATCGCGCAGCACCATCGCCGTATCCATAGACGGCGGCTGGGCTTTGGCCTGAGGAATCAGGGCGGTCATCATTTGCTGCGCCGCCGCGGTATCACCCAGTTTGGCGCTGACCAGCGCAATGCGTCGCTGAGTATTGAGCGAACGTTGGCCTTCGGCAGGGAGTTGTGCCAGCTGCTGGCGTGCTGCTAGCGCATTACCGTCAGCGGCATACACTTCCGCCATGCCCAGATGGGCATCTTCGTCATGCGGGTCTTTTGCCAGCACGGCATTGTATTCAGCCAGCGCCGTAGCATTATCGCCCCGCTGCTGCGCCCAGTCGGCAAGCGTTGAATGAATGCGAGAGGATTCAGGCTGCTGTTTCAGCAGCGCAATTGCCTGCACTTCCTGCCCGCTATCACGCAGGCGGTTGGCCTGAGCAATCAGCTGATCGCTGCGCAGACGCTGGTCCAGTTCGCGAATATTATCGGTCCATTGCGCTGTCGGCAGTGCCGCCAAATGCGTCAACGCAGCCTGATCTTGACCGTTACCGGAAAGATAGAGTCCGTTAGCGTAAACCTGGTCGGCATCGGTCGGCTTTTTACGCGCCAGATTGAGCATCAGGTTGTCGGCTTCACCGCGCTGTCCGGCGCTCACCAGGTCACGGGAGAGGCGATAGGTTATCCACACATCGTCCGGCGAGAGCGCCAGTCGACGGCGCTGAACTTCCGCAGCCTGTGACCAATTTCCCTTATTCTCCAGCGCTTCAGCCTGCTGGGAGAGTCGGTCGTTGGTCAGACTACGTTCGATATCGTCAATGCTGCGACGCTGGCTAGCAGAAAGACTGTTGATAAAGGCGGTGGCTTTCTCCGGCGACTCGGCGCGGTAGATATTTGCCAGCCCGCGCACCGCGCTACTGTTGCCGCGATCGAGGCGCAGCGCCTGCTGATAGAAACGCTCCGCTGAGGCACTATCTTTACGCGCCATGGCTACATCGCCAAGTCCCAGCACCGCATAGCTGTCGGTGGCATCCAGTTTGCGCGCCTGCTGGTAGAAGCTCTCGGCCTGCGCCAGATTATTAGCCTTCAGCGCCGCATCGCCTTTGCGGATCAGCGGCCAGTAGAGTTGCCAGGTCTGCGGCGTGTTGTCCGCTGCCTGCGCCACTTTTTCCTGTTCTACCGCTTTGGCGCGCAGAACCGGGTCCGCCATCTGTTTTTGCTGGTCGGCCAGCATGGCACGAGCGCTGTCCGCCGATTCACCGCTGTTGAAAATCATCAGATAACGCTGCAACGCCTGTACGCTGGATGGGCTGGCAGGCTGGTCTTTGATGGCTTTAAACCACAGGTCACTCGCCGGGCCACGCCCGCCCGCCGATTTCGCCATTTGCTCCAGCACGTTAAAGGCTTCATCTCGCTGATTCGCCGCGAGCAGCATATTAGCAAGCGTCATCTGCAGGCCAACGTTGCCAGGGTTCTGCTTATTCAGCGTTTGCAGGTGTTTGACCGCTTCATCGCGTCGGGCCGGGATTTTCGCTACCGCAGTCCAGTACTCTACCGCGTAGTCGCCGTCCGGCGGCGGGCCGTTGAAGGCTTTTTCGTAGTCGGCCAGCGCTTCCGGAACGTGCCCGGTAGTCGCCAGCAGTCGCGCCTGTTGCAGCGCCTGACGTCCAGCATCGGTGTTCAGGCCAATCTCAATGCGAGAAGCGTTATATTCCGTTGAATTTGGTGCCACCTGCGCCAGCTTTTGCAGCTGCTTTTGCGCACCGGCGGTGTCGCCCTGGCGCAGCAGATAGCGCAGACGCGCCGCCAGCACCTGTGGATTGTTGGGATTAATCAGCTCCAGCCGGTACAGCGATTGCTGCACCAAATCATCCCGTTTGCTGGCTTCTCCAAGACGCACCTGGTTGAGCAGCTGTTCTTCTGCCGAGGTGTCCGCATAGCCCGGCTGTACCAGCGTCAGGCCCAGAGAGAGGGTGATTAAACTTAGTGTGAACTTGCGCATTCCTGGCCCCAGTCAGGTAGTAATTCGCCGCGGGCGCTGAAGCGAAAACGGTGTTGATCCCAGCCCTGACCAAAGAGGGTCAGAACATAATTGTAATAAGCATCCGCGCTGGGAAAATGATCGGCCACACGCTGGCGCTGAACGGCCTGCGCATCGCGATTTTGTAGGAATGGAATCAGCGAAGCTGAAAAACCGACCGGGCCGTCGCCGGTCACCGCCCCGGTGGCAATCGCCACTTTTTCCGGGGGAACGCCCTGCTTCACGGTCTGTGCCGCCATCGCGTTAAAGCGTTTAAGCAGTCGTGCTTTCTGTGGGTCGGCGTCGTGCAGCATGCCCACCCATAAATAGACGCGAATAGCATCGTAGCTGCCCACCACGCTGGCCTCTTTCAGCAACCAGCCCTGTTTCTTGTCGTAGCTCACCCAGTCCGGTGAGAAACCTTTCGGCGCGGTATCAAGCAGCAGCTTCAGGTTGGTATCGCGAAGGGTAGTCCACGGGGCGCCAAATTGGCTGAAATACTGCGCCACCTGCGGTGGGAGATAGCTTGGATTGAAGCGCCAGCGCGTCTCTTCCGCAAAGCCAACGCGGCCGGGCAACAGCATCAGTCCCAGACCGGGAACTTTCACCACTTCGCCATCGGCAATTTTTGCCAGCAGCGCTTTGCCTGTTGCCGTGTAATCATCATTTTTCCACAAACGACCGGCTTCCAGCAGCGTCCAGGCGATCCAGACATCTGAATCGGAGGCGGAGTTGCTGTCCAGCACCGTCCACTCGTCATCGCTCTTTTTGCCCCACAGCCAGGCGGGTAGATGCTCGCGCAGCGAACCCTGCGCGAGGTTGTTCTGCGTCCAGCTCAGCAGGCTTGCAAAGGCCTGACGATCGTTCGCGGCGAGGGCAAAGAACAGCGCGTAGCTTTGCCCCTCTGAGGTGGTAATTTTGCGCGCATCGCTAGGATCGATAACGCGCCCTTCCGCGCTGACGTAATCCTGCTTGAACTGCTCCCAGGCAGGCCAGTTACAGGCGGCCTGCGCCTGACCGCCCAGGACGCACAGCAGTACTATCCAGCGAAGCATCTTCATCGCGGCTTACTCGTCTTCCGGGTTCAGACGACGGCGGCTGATGATACGCAGCAGACGCCACAGCACCCAAGCCAGCAGCACGATGCTGATGGCGGCAAAGATAGCCAGCAGAACCGGATGGTTAGAGAGCGCGAACCACACGCGTTCGAACCACGGCAGATGACCGACATAGTAGATGTCGCCCACGCGCAGGCTGCTCACGCCGGACTCACGAATCACCGATACTGAGCCAAACATCGCCGCGCGCTTGCCGCTGTCGTTCAATGCATTGTTCAGCAGGTCATAACCGCTGGCGCTGTCAGCGAGCAGCGCCACGACGCTGCGCTGCTTGTGGTACGGTGATTCGAAACCGACGACGGCAGCCATCGGGCCGGAAGAGGTGATCCCGGTCTGCACGCCAGCCTGACGGTCATCTTCATCAAGATAGATGCTCGGCAGGTCAGTATGGCGCATTGGCGTTTTCACCCAGCTCTGGGTGGCGTCCACCAGCAGGTCGATGTGCTTATCGTCCTTCAGTTTTTGCGGGATAGAGCCAATCAACAGCAGGTCAGCATCCTGGTCCTGAATCTTGCTGCCATCATCGGCGATGGTCATCTTCGAGCCCGCCAGGCCGGTCTGGCCACCAATCACGCCAACGGCGTTCAGCAGCGTGCTCACCTGCGCTTCAGACGGCTGTTTTGGCATCACGATCACCGTGTCGGAGAGATCCGCCATACGGGTGAACGGGAAGCCTGCATTGGCAAAGGTGCGCAGATCCGGCATCGGCAGGAAGTGATAGTAGTTCGAGAAGTCGATGGTCGAGTCGTCGCCAATCACCACGTGGTTCTGCACCGGCTGGAAGGTCACGCAGTTATCCACCGAGCCGCCCGGCATCGGGTTCATATACTGGAAATCAAAGCGCAGCTGGTTCATTGCACCCAAACGCAGCGCCGGAATGCTGACATCGTTTTTACCGTCCAGCAGACCTTGTAGCACCGGCAGGCGCAGCATCAGCTTATTCACATCCTGGGTGCTGTTGAGGTTAAACGACTGCAGGAACTGGTCATTCAGGCTGATGTCCATCCGCGAACTGTCTTTGACCGGCGGCATGGTGTAGCGGTACTTCAGATCCATGTCGATGCCGGTACTGCGCATCAGGTAGAGATCCGGCGGCAGATTCAGCGACAGGTTGATAGACGCCGGCTCCAGCCCGGTGGACTGCAGCTGCTGTTCATAGGTTTTCAGCTCACCGAAGGTGACCGGACGGTCGGTACGCACCCAGTTTGGCGCGTCGTACGGCGCGCGGGCCAGCAGCGGTTTCACCTCATCCACCGTCACGCTATCGCCGCGGAACAGAATATTGCCCGCCGCGATGCCCTGAGCCGCTTTCAGCAGGTCGTTATCGTCACGACCAAACACCACCAGCAGCTTCATATACGGGTTGTTCGGATGGTCGATCATTTCGATCGTTGGTGCCTTCACCGCCGGATGATCGCGCAGGAAGTCCGGGCGGCGATCGTTGGTGGCAAAGACAATGGCATTACGATCCGGCAACGTATTAAACAGCACCGGGAAGGCCTGGCCACGCCAGCCCGCCTTAGCGCCAAACCACGAAGCCACAATGGCGGCCGCCTGCTGCTGCGGCAGATCCGGTGAGTTGGCAAAGACGATAGGCAGGTTCAGCGCACGGTTATCACGGGCGTCAAAGAACGGCACCGGGAAGTGCGACAGATCGTTACGCACCTTCAGCGCCTGATAGGTCAAATCCAGCGAGCTGTTGCGCGCCACGTCCAGCCAGACGGTGGTGTTCGCCGGGTTTTCACAGACGTCGCGGTAGTGGCCAATAAACTCAAGGCGCACGCGGTTAAAGTCGGTGATATAGAGCGGGTCGATAGGGATCTGCGTCGAGACCTTTTTACCCAGTTGCTCTTTGGTGACCGGCAGTACGCCCATCAGCTCATCGTTCAGATAGACCTTCAGCTGAGACGTCGTCGGTAGCAACGACGGCGACGGCGTATAGGTCAGGTTCAGCATCGCCTTCGACACCACTTCGTCGCTGCGCATGCCAAACTCAATGCCGCCGTCCGGGTTAGATCCGCGCAGCACCATGCTGCCCGGCGGCGGCGCAATCTGGGCAAAAGAAAGCTTTACGTCACGCGACGGCGCATCTTCCACCACCACCGGCGTCGTGGTTGCCGCGTCGGCAGAAGCAGACGCCGCGGCGTTGTCCTGAACAGTCGGCGCTACCGCCACCTCTGTCGTCGGTTCTGAATGCGTCGTGAGCGGCAGTAAACTGCCCATGCCCACCGCCACTGCACAAATCCAGGAAAGTTTTCTTTTCATCGGTTCATCATCATTATTGTTGAGCCATAGCCGATAGCGGATGCTCGATTACCGCCTCACGTTCTGGACGGCGCGGAATGAACGAAGCCACCCACGCCACCAGCATGGTGAGCGACCGGAAAATCTCTTTTGCCACCGGTGGCGCGAACTCGGCCAGGTGGCGATAGCCACGGAACCCCAGCTTCAGGATATCCATCAGGCTTTCCAGCGGTTTATCTTCCGGGAAGCTGTCCTGCCAGAGCGCCCACGTATCCGCACGCGCAAACGTACACTGTACAAAATCGATATGTTGACGGGTGCTCATCGGCAACAGCTTGAGCCCCACTTCACTGCCCAGTACACGCACGACCTGGGTTGGGAAGACGTACTCCTGCTGGCCGCGTTTGAGCAGCAGATTAACCTTCTGCTCTTCCAGCACCTGAGCGTCACCGTTGATATGAATACCCACGCCGCCGTCAGAGAAGTCATGTACCGTACAGGAGAAGAGATGCCCGTCTTCACGGGAGATAGCCCCCGGCATTTTGATTTCAACACGGTGCGAACGACGCACCTGTTTACTTTCCACCGACACCGCCACCGCACCGCCGAGGATAATCAGGTTATAGAACACCCACACCAGGCTTATCCACACGGTGAGGGTTTCATCCGCCGGGCCGTACATATAGCGCCAGATCCCAAACGCCACGCCCACCAGATTCAGCAGGACGAGGAAGATATACGGGCGGGAGATAACCCAGTCGACGTACTCCTCTTCCACCAGGCCACCCTTAGCGGTGACGTTGAATTTGCCTTTGTGCGGGTTAAAAAGCGCGACCATCGTCGGTGGCGCGATGTACCACGCGAGCACCGTTTCATAGATTTCACTCCAGAAGGAGTGGCGGTATTTGCCCTGAATTTTTGAGTTGGTCAGGCTGGCGTGAATCATGTGCGGCAGCACGAACAGCGCGATCATCAGCGCCGGGGCGTAGATGATGTAGGCGTGCAGTAGCAGGAAGGCCAGCGGTGCGGTGAGGAAGATAAGCCGCGGTACGCCCGACAGGAAGTGGAACATGGCGTTGAGGTAGCACAGCCGCTGCGGTAGCTTCAGCCCTTTACCAAACAGGGGGTTATCCATGCGGAAGATCTGCACCATGCCGCGCGCCCAACGAATACGCTGGCCGATATGCGCCGACAGGCTTTCCGTCGCCAGCCCCGCCGCCTGCGGCAAACGCATGTAGGCAGAGGTGTAGCCGCGACGGTGCAGACGCAGCGAGGTGTGCGCATCTTCGGTCACGGTTTCCACGGCAATGCCGCCAATTTCATCCAGCGGTTTACGACGAATCACGGCACACGAGCCGCAGAAGAAGGTCGCATCCCACATGTCGTTACCGTCCTGCACCAGCCCATAGAACAGCGTGCCTTCGTTCGGCGTTTTACGGAAACGGCCCAGGTTACGTTCGAACGGGTCAGGCGAGAAGAAGTGGTGTGGCGTCTGCATCATCGCCAGCTTCTTGTCCTTCAGGAACCAGCCCATGGTCATCTGCAGGAACGAGCGCGTCGGCACGTGGTCGCAGTCGAAAATCGATACAAACTCGCCTTTGGCATACTTCAGCGCGTTGTTGATGTTCCCGGCTTTTGCATGTTCATGCGTGGTGCGTGCTACGTAGTGGACGCCCACGTCTTTGGCGAACTGCTTAAACTCTTCGCGGCCGCCGTCATCAAGGATCCAGATTTGAATCTTATCTTTTGGCCAGTCGATACCGAGCGAAGCGTAAACGGTGTTTTTGACGACGTTCAAATCTTCGTTATAGGTCGGGACGAAGATATCGACCGAAGGCCATTCGTTCATGTCCTTCGGCAGCGGCACCGGATGACGGTTCAGCGGCCAGACCACCTGGAAGTAACCCAGCACCAGCACAATCCACGCATAGGTTTCGGCAAACAGCAGGATCAGGCCACATACCAGGCTTACCGGGTCGTTCCAGTTGAGCGTTGAGGTATAGCGCCACCAGATGTAGCGACAGGAGACCGTCAGCGAGAGCACGATCAGCATCAGCGCCGAGAAACGCCCCGGAATGCGCCTCACCAGCAGCGCCACGCCCCAGAGCAGCAGCAAGAAGATAAACTGCGAGAGCGGGTTAAACGGTTGGGTAATGCAGACTAGGGCCAGAATTAAGGAGAGCGTAACCACCACGCCAAGGATCAGGCGGCGCAGCTTTGGATTCAGGTGCGCCAGCTCTTTCTTCTCATCGAGATGGCCGGTTTGCGCATTCATCCGGCCCGGCAGCTCATCAGCCCAGCGGTTGTAGCGCTCGCGCAGACGATCGATGCCTGCCAGCGGTCGCCAGGGGCGAGCGCTGCGTTGTTCTGCAGGCTTGGTGGCAATGAGCCAGACCGCCTGTAGCGCAAAGCGCAGCGGATCCAGCGGGCGTGGTCGCGAGAAATTAATGTGCGGGAACAGTTCGTCGTGACGGTCAGTCAGCGCCTGCCAGCGGGCATTTTCCAACGGCAGAAAGAGCCATGCCAGCCCCACCCATAGGCAGGTCAATGTCGCGGAAAGCCAGGACGATCCCGCCTTTCGATAACCAAGATAGCGCTCGCGCAGGCGAACGTAGACCGGCGGGACGAATATCCAGCTGCCGAGGCGAATCATGCTTCGCGCTCCGCGACCGGACGGCGGCCTGCGTAGTGCATCAGGCACCAGTTGGCGAGCGTAATCATCTCTTCGGCGGCAAGGGAATCGTGGCGGTATTCGCCAAGCGGCTGCTTGTTCGCCAGGCTTTCAGCCATCGCTTCATCCAGATGGATAACCACCGGCAGAAGACGACGCTGGGTTTGCAGCCAGACCTGATAAAGGTCTTCCTGCAGCGGGCTGCTCATGCGTAACCCATTGATCAAAAGGTGGGTATCAGCCGGTAGCGGCTGTTGATGCAGGCGAATATGGCAGTTAGCGTCTGGTTTCAGAATCGTCAGCGTAAAGTGACTGGCTTCGACCAGCGGCGCAGTCCAGGGATAAAAACCGTGCGGGAGATCCAGCAAGATCCACTGGTAGCGCCCTTCGCGTTCTAAGGTTTCGGCGATATCGGCAATGGTCGATAGCGTATCGCCCAACGCGGCCGCGTTTTGCAACTCACCCGGCTGGAGGTGACCAAACGGCAGCACATCAATCAGTGAAGTGTAACGTAATCCCGCGTCACGCCAATCCTCGCCGTCCAACGCCGCGCGCGCCCAGCCGCTCTGCCGTCCGATCTCATCGTTAAACGACAGACGCAACATATTGTCAGGGCCAGCATCGATGACCAGCACCGACTCCCCGAGCAGCTGTAACGACCACGCTAATGCCGCCGTGATGGACGTCGTACCCACGCCACCGCGAACGCCCTGTAATCCCAGAATAGCCATTATGGCTTCCTTATTTTTGTTCGGCTTTTTGTTCTGCAAACTCTGCCAGCAGCGGCCAGCGTTTAAACGCCGCAGCTAATTTTTCACGCTGGGAAATATCAGTGTAATCTATATTGGGTAGAGAGAAAGCCCGGCTCAGTGCGAGAAAATCATTCTGGAAAGTGTAGCCAAGTTGAGAATCAGCTGATGTCACTGGTTCATTATCTGACATTTTTTTGCTCCCTCTGAAATCAAAGTACAAATGCGCCCCATCATTCGAAGGGCAACCTTTCCATGAAATTCGTTTATACTCGTCATACTTCTGATTGCAGATGAGTAGTTTTGCTTTTACTCATTTCAACCACATAGTTATGCAGGTTTCAGGGGATTGGCTCACTTATCGCCTGACGATAACGCTAATAAATCAGAGTATACATGCTAAATCTGATGCTATTTAATTTCAATATTAGGTTTATTCTGACGTTTACACTAGTAAACTTATACGCAGGATTATCGTCGATAAGAGGGACACGATGAACCCCATATTTTCTATTGGTATCCAGTCGCTGTGGGATGAAGTGAGTCATATGCCTGCAGGCGGCGTGTGGTGGGTGAATACCGATCGCCATGAGGATGCCGTCAGCCTGCTAAACCAGACGCTTTCAGCACAGCAAGATGCGGCGAAAGTGGCGGTGGTTTGCATGGGTGAAAACCCTAATAACCTTATAGAATTAAAGGGAAATATCGGCCCTAAAAAAGTGTCGCTGTTTACCATGCAGGATAGCGTAGATAGTCTATACTTTATGCGCCGCGATTTACTGCGCACGCTCGAACCCAACGATTATTTCGTTATCCTGTTATGCTCACATAACGCCTGGAAAAATATTCCTGCTGATAAAGTTCATGATTGGGTAAACAAGTCTCAAAAATGGGCTAAATACTATGGCTGCACGCTTCTGGTACTGAATCCTGGCAACAATGCCGACGCTCAAACCTCCGTTTTACTCGGTGAATATCGTGCCCTTTCTGGCCTGGCAAGTTTACGTTACCAGGGTGATAGTCAACTACTGGATATATCTTACTGGTCAAATGAAAAAGGGGTAAGCGCCCGCCAGCAGCTGTTAATTAAACAAAATGACCACGGCTGGCACCTGGCGCAGGACGAAGTTGCGAACGTCCAGCCGCGCAGCGATGAAAAAGAAGTGCTCAGTAACATCAATATTCTCGAAGGCGCACCGGCACTTTCAGAGCACTGGACTTTATTTGATACCAATGACGCTGTTTTTAATGCTGCACGTACCGCACAGGCCGCAACCGTCATATTCTCGCTAAACCAAAATAGCCAGGTTGAGCAGCTTGCCCGATATATTCATACTCTGCGTCGACAGCGCGGAAGTGCTTTAAAACTTATTGTCCGAGAGACCACTCCTAGCCTGCGAGCCACCGATGAGCGCCTGCTGTTAAGCTGCGGGGCCAATATCGTTATCTCCGCCAGCGCGCCGCTCTCTCGTAGCCTGACCCTGATAGAAAGCGTACAGACACAGCAGTTTAACCGTCACGTACCGGAAGATTTAGCCACTCTGCTCGCCAACACCGAACCGTTGAAGCTGAAGGGCTACCAGAAGTGGGACGTGTTCTGCGATGCGGTGCAAAAGGTCATCAACAACACGCTGCTGCCCGCGGACAGTAAAGGCGTGATGGTGGCGCTCCGACCCGCGCCGGGGTTACGCGTCGAGCAGGCGCTGACGCTGTGCCGTCCGCACCGTATGGGCGATATTGTGACCATCGCCGATCGTCGCCTGGTGCTGTTCCTCCCTTTCTGCCGCGTTAACGACCTCGATAAAGCACTCAACCATATTTTCCCCCTGCCAACCGGGGATATTTTCTCTAACCGTATGATGTGGTTTGAAGATAAACAGATTTCCGCCGAGTTGATTGATATGCGTAGCGTGAAGCCGGAGCTGTGGACGCAGCCACTGCGTATCTCACCGAAACCGAAAAACGTGATTAATGCGACCTATGAAGATAACAGCTGGCGCCGTTATCCCGAGCCGTGCCGCCTGTCTACGGATACCGAAGGAACATCGTCATGATGTCGATAAGCGATATTATTCAACTCGTGATTCTCTGCGCGCTGATCTTTTTCCCGCTGGGTTATCTGGCACGTCATCACCAGCGCCGTATTGAGAACGCGTTCCGTCTGATGTTTCTAAAACCGCGCTTTGTTAAACCCGTCGGCGTAATACGCCGGGATCAGGCCGTCAGGGCAAAATCAAAAAATGACTAATTCGACGAAAAACGCCGCCGTTACTCCTTCTCCGCTGTGGCACTACTGGCGGGGCCTCTCTGGCTGGAACCTCTATTTCCTGGTCAAATTTGGCCTGCTGTGGGCGGGATACCTCAATTTCCATCCCATGATGAACCTGGTGTTCATGGCATTCCTGCTCTTCCCATTGCCAAACAGCCGACTGCACCGCTGGCGCCACTGGATTGCCATTCCGCTCGGTATAGGGCTGTTCTGGCATGATACCTGGCTGCCGGGCCCGGAGAGTATCATGAGTCAGGGCTCGCAGATTGCGGGCTTTAGCGCGGATTACATCTGGGATCTCGTCACCCGTTTTATTAACTGGCAGATGGTCGGCGCTTTCTTCGTGCTCGTGGTCGCCTGGCTGTTTTTAAATCAGTGGATCCGCATTACCGTTTTTGTGGTCGCTGCGATGGTATGGATTAACGTCGGCCCACTGCTTCCATCCATTAACTTGTGGTCAACCGGGCAAGCAACCACCGCTACTGCCGCCGCAACTTCCTCGGCACCCGCCGCAGCAGCAGGCAGCACGACGGCAAGCGGCGACCTTCCCGCGCAAACCGCCGCGCCAACGTCAGATAACCTGAATGCCTGGTTAAACAGCTTCTACGCGTCGGAAAGCAAACGCACCACCACCTTCCCGGCACAGTTGCCGGAAGATGCACAGCCGTTTGACCTGTTGGTTATCAACATCTGTTCGCTGGCTAGCTCCGATATCGAAGCGGCGGGTCTGATGCAGCATCCGCTGTGGTCACACTTTGATATTCGTTTTAGCAACTTCAACTCTGCGACTTCGTACAGCGGCCCGGCCGCGATTCGTTTACTGCGCGCAAGCTGCGGTCAGCCGTCGCATACCAATCTGTATCAGCCCGCAGGCAACCAGTGCTACCTGTTTGATAACCTGTCCAAACTCGGCTTCACCCAGCACCTGATGCTTGACCATAACGGCGTATTCGGCGATTTCCTCAAAGAAGTACGTGAGAACGGTGGCATGCAGAGCCCGCTGATGGATCAAAGCAAGCTGCCGGTTAACCTGCTCTCCTTCGACGGTTCCCCGGTGTATGACGACCTGGCGGTGCTCGACCGCTGGCTGCAGTCACCGGATATGCCAGCCGGTGGCCGCTCGGCAACCTTCTATAACATCCTGCCGCTGCACGACGGTAACCACTTCCAGGGACAGAGCAAAACGGCGGACTACAAGACCCGCGCGCAGAAGCTGTTTGATGAGTTGGATGCTTTCTTTACCGAACTTGAGAAGTCTGGCCGTCGAGTGATGGTGGTTGTGGTGCCAGAGCATGGTGCGGCGCTGCAGGGCGATAAAATGCAGGTCTCCGGCCTGCGCGATATCCCAAGCCCGTCGATTACCCACGTACCGGCTGCGATTAAATTCTTTGGCATGAAAGCACCGCATCAGGGCGCCGCCATTGATATCAATCAGCCAAGCAGTTACCTGGCAATTTCCGAACTGGTTGCCCGCGCGGTAGACGGCAAAATCTTTACCGAAGATAGCGTCGACTGGTCGGCCTTCACCGGCAACCTGCCGCAGACCGCCGCGGTGTCAGAAAACTCCAACGCCGTCGTCGTGCAATACCAGGGCAAACCGTACGTTCGCTTAAACGGCGGTTCCTGGGTGCCGTACCCGCAGTAGAACGAAAAAGGCCGCAGGGTTTTACCCCTGCGGCCCGGTTCGGGCGCATGCTGCCACTGCGGCGGACAGACGCCCCTCAGCGGGCGTTATTTCCGGTTACGCCACCAGCTCAGAATGGCGCTGGTGATAATTCCCACCGCAATCGGAGCTGCCAGATCGTGCCAGAAAAGCACGCCAAGCTCTGCAAGCGTCATGTAGCCGCCTTGGTTGCAATAGCAACAGTTCGCGGCTATTCTCTTGATGTCTGGTCAAGTGATAGCCCCCGTTATGTTGCTGGTTTATACCAAACAACGTGCGGGGGTTTTCTCTTTCCAGCAACCTATGCCGCCGGGGATCAAGCCCCCGCAACATTGCGCCTCACCGGGAAACCGGCTTGACGACGATACTACTGCAAACACCCCTTCAGCTCGCCGTCACAACCCCATTTTCAGAATAGCGCCCGACCTACGCGTAGCCCGGCCGAGCGCAGCGACGCCGGGATGAGCACCGAGCGGTCCCGGGGGCGGCGTAAACGCCTTGCCCGGGCTACAAAAACGAAAAAGGCCGCAGGGTTTTACTCCTGCGGCCCGGTTCGGGCGCATGCTGCCACTGCAGTGGACAGGCGCCCCTCAGCGGGCGTTATTTCCGGTTACGCCACCAGCTCAGAATAGCGCTGGTGATAATTCCCACCGCAATCGGAGCTGCCAGATCGTGCCAGAAAAGCACGCCAAGCTCTGCGAGCGTCATGTAGCCGCCTTGGTTGCAATAGCAACAGTTCGCGGCTATTCTCTTGTTGTTCAGGCAAGTGATAGCCCCCGTTATGTTGCTGGTTTATACCAAACAACGTGCGGGGGTATTCTCTTTCCAGCAACCGATGCCGCCGGGGATCAAGCCCCCGCAACATTGCGCCTCACCGGGAAACCCGGCTTGACGACGATACTACTGCAAACAACCCTT
Organism: Kluyvera sp. EC_51; assembly: GCF_019584505.1. Lineage (NCBI taxonomy): Bacteria > Pseudomonadati > Pseudomonadota > Gammaproteobacteria > Enterobacterales > Enterobacteriaceae > Kluyvera > Kluyvera sp. EC_51. The sequence goes on from NZ_VDAG01000104.1 coordinate 52,379, forward strand.
CAGCTCGCCGTCACAACCCCATTTTCAGAATAGCGCCCGACCTACGCGTAGCCCGGCCGGGGGCGGCGTAAACGCCTTGCCCGGGCGACAAAAACGAAAAGGGCCGCAGGGTTTTACTCCTGCGACCCGGTTCGGGCGCATGTTGCCACTGCGGCGGACAGACGCCCCTCAGCGAGCGTTATTTCCGGTTACGCCACCAGCTCAGAATGGCGCTGGTGATAATTCCCACCGCAATCGGAGCTGCCAGATCGTGCCAGAAAAGCACGCCAAGCTCTGCAAGCGTCATGTAGCCGCCTTGGTTGCAATAGCAACAGTTCGCGGCTATCCTTTGTTTGCGAGTCAAAGAATGGCCCCCGTTATGTTGCTGGTTTATACCAAACAACGTGCGGGGGTTTTCTCATTCCAGCAACCTATGCCACCGGGGATCAAGCCCCCGCAACATTGCGCCTCACCGGAAACCCGGCTTGACGACGATACTACTGCAAACAACCTTTCAGCTCGCCGTCACAACCCCATTTTCAGAATTGCGCCCGACCTACGCGTAGCCCGGCCGAGCGCATGCGACGCCGGGAATCGATGCCGGGATAGGCACCGAGCTGTCCCGGGGGCGGCGTAAACGCCTTGCCCGGGCTACAAAAATGAAAAAAGCCGCAGAGTTTTACCTCTGCGGCTCGGTTATCGGGTTACGCCGTTTTCTCTGGATTCTCATCCTGATCGACCGCGAAGCATGCCACCAACTGACCACCATACTCTTTCAGCTGCGGTTGCAGCTGGGTGCACTGGCCAAAGCGGCGACGGCAGCGGGCATTGAAAGCACAGCCCGGCGGTGGATTCAGCGGGCTTGGCAGCTCGCCGGTCAGCTTGATGCGCTCGCGGCGATCGTCCGGATTCAGACGTGGCGTCGCGGAGAGCAGCGCTTGGGTGTACGGGTGACGCGGATTGTTGAAGATCTGGTCCTTCGTCCCTTTCTCCACGCAGCGGCCGAGGTACATCACCATAACTTCATCAGCAATGTGCTCTACGACTGACAGGTCGTGGGAGATAAAGACGTAAGAGAGCCCCAACTCCTGCTGCAAATCCATCATCAGGTTCAGCACCTGCGCACGCACGGAAACATCGAGCGCGGAGACCGGTTCATCGGCAATCACGACGTCCGGGTCAAGCATCAGACCACGGGCGATCGCAATACGCTGACGCTGGCCACCGGAGAACATGTGCGGATAGCGGTCATAGTGCTCGGTTTTCAAGCCCACTTTCGCCATCATCGCCAACGCTTTTTCGCGGCGCTGCTCTTTGCTGAGCGAGGTGTTAATCTGCAGCGGCTCTTCCAGAATTTGCCCCACTTTTTTACGCGGGTTCAGAGAACCGTACGGGTTCTGGAACACAATCTGGATTTTCTGCCGACGCAGTTTCTGCGCATGCGGATCATGTTTGAGCAGATCCTGCCCCTGATAGTAAAGCTCACCGCCACTCGGCGTTTCGATCATCGTCAGCAGACGGCCCAACGTCGATTTACCACAGCCGGATTCCCCGACCACCGCCAGCGTTTTGCCGCGCTCCAGGGTAAATGACACGCCGTCCAGCGCTTTCACCAAGCGTTCCGGGGCGAACATCCCCTTCTTCACCGGATAGTGTTTTTTCAGGTCAATTGCCTGCAACAGCGGCTGTTGCAAGGTGGCCTCGTGCGTACTCATAGTGTGGGCCTCCCGGCATCATCGAGTGGGTAGTGACATTTTGACTGGCGAGCACCGTCAACGGTATTCAGCTCAGGCTCTACGCTACGGCATTTATCCGTAGCATACGGGCAACGCGGGTTCAGCAGACAGCCGTTCGGGCGGTCGTATTTACCCGGCACCACGCCCGGCAGTGATGCCAGACGCGCTTTATCTTGAGCAAATTCCGGTAACGCACGCAGCAGCGCCTGTGTGTACGGATGACGCGGGGCGCGGAAAATATCGCCCGCAGCGCCCGTCTCTACCACCTGACCGGCGTACATCACGATGATTTTGTGCGCGGCTTCGGCCACCAGCGCCAGATCGTGAGTGATCAGGATCAGCGCCATATTCTCTTTCTGCTGAAGCTCCAGCAACAGCTCGATAATCTGCGCCTGAATAGTCACATCCAGCGCGGTAGTTGGTTCATCGGCAATCAGCAGCTTCGGACGACAGGCAATCGCCATGGCGATCATCACGCGCTGGCTCATCCCACCGGAAAGCTGGTGCGGATACACGTCCAGGCGCGAAGCCGGGTCAGGGATGCCCACCTGATTTAACAGGTCGATGGCCCGCTGACGACGCGTGCTCTTGTTGCCGCCCTGATGCACCTTAATCGCTTCCATAATCTGGAAGCCGACGGTATAGCACGGGTTAAGGCTGGTCATCGGGTCCTGGAAGATCATCGCCACTTCGGCGCCCACCAGGTTGCGACGCTCTTTCTCAGAGATGCGCTTCAGATCCTGACCGTTAAACAGCAGGCTTTCGGCCATCACGCGGCCGGGATAATCGATCAGCCCCATAATCGCCAGCGAGCTCACGGACTTACCCGAGCCGGATTCGCCGACGATGCCGACAACCTCGCCCTGGTTTACGCTGTAGCTCACGCGGTCTACGGCTTTGAACGGTGTGCCTTCGTCGCCGAAGTGCACCGATAATTTATCTACATTTAATAACGCCATCTCGGTCCCCTTACTGCTTCAGTTTGGGATCGAGCGCGTCACGCAGACCGTCACCCATCAGGTTAAACGCCAGTACCGTCAGCAAAATTGCCAGCCCAGGGAAGGTCACAACCCACCAGGCGCTTTGCGCAAATTGCAGTACGTCAGAGAGCATGGTGCCCCACTCCGGCGTAGGCGGCTGTGCGCCCATCCCCAGGAAGCCGAGGGCAGCCATATCGAGAATGGCGTTGGAGAAACCGAGCGATGCCTGAACAATCAGCGGCGCAAGGCAGTTTGGGAAAATGTTGACGAACATCTGGCGCATCGCCCCGGCACCCGCCACGCGGGAAGCGGTCACGTAGTCGCGGTTCACCTCCACCAGAACGGCAGCGCGGGTTAAACGGACGTAGTGCGGCAAGGCGACAAAGGTCAGCGCCAGCGCGGCGTTGCCGATCGACGGGCCGAAGATAGCCACCAGCACCAGCGCCAGCAGCAGGCTTGGCAACGCCAGCATGATGTCGACGACGCGCATGATGATGTTATCGACGAGGCCGCCAAAGTAACCCGCAACCAGCCCCAGTACAATGCCCATCACCAGCGACAGCACCACGACCAGACAGCCAACCAGCAGCGACAGGCGCGCACCGTACATCAGACGGGACAGCACATCGCGGCCCACATCATCGGTACCAAACAGATGCGCCCAGGTGCCACCTTCCTGCCACGCCGGCGGCGCGAGCAGCGTATCGCGGAACTGATCGGCCGGGTTGTACGGCGCAATCCAGTTGGCGAAGATAGCGATAAACAGCACGATAACCACGTAAACCAGGCCGACAACCGCGCCTTTATTGCGCTTAAAATAGTGCCAGAATTCCTGGAACGGGGTCATCGGCACCGGTGCTTTATTCTCAGTAACTTGTGACATGATGGCCCCTTACTTCTTATGACGAATGCGCGGGTTCACCACGCCGTACAGCAGGTCTACCAGCAGGTTGACGAGGATAATCATCGTCGCCACCAGCAGCACCCCACCCTGCACTACCGGATAGTCACGGCGTTGCAGCGCGTCAATCAGCCAGCGTCCGAGACCCGGCCAGGAGAAGATGGTTTCCGTCAGAATCGCACCTGCCAGCAGCGTACCCACCTGCAGGCCGATAACGGTCACCACCGGCAGCATCGCGTTACGCAGGGCGTGAACGATGATCACGCGCATACGGGTTAAACCCTTGGCGCGCGCGGTACGGATATAGTCTTCGCCCAGCACTTCCAGCATGGAGGAACGGGTCATACGCACGATCACCGCCAGCGGAATAGTCCCGAGCACAATGGCCGGCAGAACCATGTGCACCAGCGCATCAATGAAGTTGCCCGGGTCGCCCCAGATGGCGGTATCAATCAGCATAAAGCCGGTCAGCGGATTAGAGTCGTCAAGGAACACCATATCGCTGACGCGTCCAGAGACCGGGGTCAGGTTCCAGTGCACCGACACCAGCATGATAAGCATCATGCCCCACCAGAAAATCGGCATGGAATAACCGGTCAGCGCCAGGCCAACGGCGGTGTGATCGAAGATGGAACCGCGCTTAACCGCGGCCAGCACGCCCACCGGGATACCCACGGCAATGGCGAAAATCATGGCGCAGATACCGAGCTCCAGCGTCGCTTTAAAGCGCGGCACGAACTCGTCCCACACCGGGAGTCGGCTTTTCAATGAAATGCCTAAGTCACCGTGCAGTACGCCCCAGATATAGTGGAGGTACTGTTGCCACATTGGCTTATCCAGGCCGAGTTCGGCCAGAAGCTGGGCATGGCGCTCAGGGGAAATACCACGCTCGCCCGCCATAATCATCACCGGATCGCCGGGGATCATATGCACGAAGGCAAACGTGAGGAGGGTGATACCGATAAACGTCGGGATCACCAGACCCAATCGTTTGAGGATGAACTGCAACATAACCCTGATTCTCTCTAATGACGGCCCGCCTGGTCACAGGTCGTCTGTATTGCTCACAAATCTGCCGCCTTTCTTAAACGCGAGAGGCGCAGATACGGCACAGCTTCCCACCCCAAGGGGGGCAGGAAGCGATGCGCTGCCGGTTAGGGCATCGTCTTTATTATTCGATAGATACGTTGTCGAAGTGGTGCTTACCTAATGGGTCAACCACATAGCCTTTGACTTCTTTACGCACCGGCTCGTATACGGTGGAGTGAGCGATGATCAGCGCTGGAGCCTGATCGTGCATCACCACCTGAGCCTGTTTGTACAGCTCAACGCGTTTGTTGTGGTCATCGGTAGCACGTGCCGGTTGAATCAGATCTTCAAACGGCTTGTAGCACCAGCGAGAGTAGTTAGAACCGTCTTTCGCCGCCGCGCAGCTGAACAGCGTCGCGAAGAAGTTATCCGGATCCCCGTTGTCGCCGGTCCAGCCCATCATGACAGCCTGGTGTTCACCGGCTTTCGCACGCTTGAGGTACTCACCCCATTCGTAGGTCACGATTTTGGCCTGTACGCCGATCTTCGCCCAGTCAGCCTGAATCATCTCGGCCATACGGCGAGCGTTCGGGTTGTACGGACGCTGTACCGGCATCGCCCACAGCTCAACGGTGAAGCCTTTATCCTGGCCCGCTTCTTTCAGCAGCGCCTTGGCTTTTTCCGGATCGTAGCTGTAGTCTTTGACGTCGTCGTTATAGCCCCACATGGTTGGCGGGATCAGGTTCTTAGCCGCAACGCCTGCACCCTGATAAACGGCTTTGATGATCGCTTCTTTGTTGACCGCGTAGGTCAGCGCCTGGCGCACTTTCACGTCATCAAACGGTTTTTTCTCGGTGTTGAAGGAGAGGTAACCCACGTTCAGGCCAGCCTGTTCCATCAGGTTGATGCTCTTGTCTTCTTTCATGCGTGCGATGTCAGCCGGGTTCGGGTACGGCATAACCTGGCACTCATTCTTCTGCAGCTTGGCGTAACGCACGGAAGCGTCAGGCGTGATGGAGAAGACCAGGCGATCGATCTGCGGCTTGGTGCCCCAGTAGCCCGGGAAGGCTTTGTACAGAATACGGGAGTCTTTCTGGTACTGAACCAGCTGGAAAGGACCAGTACCGATTGGGTTCAGGTCAACTTTCTCCGGCGTGCCGGCTTTCAGCATGTTGTCAGCATATTCTTTTGACAGAATAGACGCGAAGTCCATCGCCAGGTCGGCCAGGAACGGCGCTTCCGGGCGAGTCAGCACGAACTGAACGGTATGATCGTCGACTTTTTTCACTTCGCTAATCAGGTCCTGCAGGCCCATCCCTTCAAAGTATTCATAGCTGCCGCCAGAGACTTTGTGGTACGGGTTCTGCGCGTTTTTCTGACGGTCGAAGGAGAAGACGATATCGTCGGCGTTCACGTCACGCGTTGGTTTAAAATCTTTATTGTCCTGCCACTTCACGCCCTGACGCAGGTGGAAGGTGTAGGTTTTGCCGTCCGGGCTGATGTCCCATTTCTCAGCCAGACCCGGAATGACTTCCGTGGTGCCGGTTTTGAATTCAACCAGACGGTTATAGATTGGTACGGAGCTGGCATCATAGGTGGTACCAGACGTAAAGAGCTGTGGGTTAAAGCCTTCCGGCGAGCCTTCTGAACAATAAACCAGGGTTTTTGCCTGTACGCTGGCTGCAACGGTCATGGCGACCAGGCTGAGACCCAGCTTCAGCATCCCTGACTTCTTCAAGGAAATACTCATTTTCTGCTCCAATGTGATATGTGTTGTTTTTACCCTTTGCATTGGGTTACACCGCCTGACCTTATTTATTTTTTACCCGGCTTGGTCGGTGCATATAGAGGCGAGGGATTCCTTTCACTGGAACATCTGAGTTGCAGTGCGGATTCTCCATGAAATGCCCCTCATGCCCTACAATCTGTCAATAGAATGTGAAAACGTCAATACAGTTAACCGGGATTTGTATTGAAGGTGAGAATGGATGGGCAAAGATTAAAAAAACCCCGAAGCACTATTTTCAGCAGAGAAATTTATGCTATGGGCAAGAAGGCAGAGTAATCCACTTAATATTTTGCAACATTCAGCGATTAACATTTAGCCGTTATGTGAAAAATTTATTTCGATATGATGATAATCTGAGCGATTAATGCCGCGAACGTTAAAACGCACAGGGGAAAATGCTGAGCTTAGTCATAAGCAGCGAAAAAAAAGATTCGTCTATGCATACGAAAATACAATGGAATATGTCACAAAATTGTGAACAAGTAGCATGTAGCCCGGTCAAGCGAAGCGCCGCCGGGATCTCCCCGGAATCAGCATAAACGTCTCGTCCAGGATACCAGGGCTATAAACGCAAAAAGCCTGCTCGTTGAGCAGGCTTTCCAAACTGGTCGGTGATAGAGGATTCGAACCTCCGACCCCTTCGTCCCGAACGAAGTGCGCTACCAGACTGCGCCAATCACCGTACGCAGCAGATCTTACTGCTGCGTTTTTTGGTCGTCAATCCCTTATTAAAACCATGCCTTTTGTTCGATGAAGAACGCATCACTGCGCCACTTTCTGGGTTTCCGGCACGTGGCACCAGTTGTTGAACGCATTGATACCGCCGTCTGGTGAGGTGTAACCCAGGCAGCCCATGATCGTATCGTACAGCTCCACGTGGCGCTTCGGCTGCTTCATCGCCGCCTGCTGTTGCAGGTAAGCGAACGACTTCGCGTGATCCGGATTTTGCAGATATTTATCCGACATCCAGACCATCATCGGCACGCGGAACTGCTCCGGTGGCGCCATCTTACGCGGCGTGCCGTGCAGGCGTTCGTGCTCGTTAATCGACTCACCGTGATCCGCGGCAAAGAAGACAATCGCTTTCTTGTCGCGCAGCTGATCAAAGACGTTCACCAGGAAGTGATCGACATAGGTAATGGAGTTATCGTAGGAGTTGATAAGCTCCGCCTTACTGCACTTGTCGTCCACGTTCACACACTCCGGTTTCCACTGCGCAAAGTTGCGCGGGTAACGCTGGGTGTAGTTAAAGTGCGAGCCTTTGGTGTGGATAATAATGAGGTGTTTGCCCTTCTCGCTCTGACGGGCGATCACGTTTTGCAATTCGTCGGCCAGCAGCATATCGTCCACGCTCTTGCCACGGTTACGCGGCTCCGCGCCAATCTGCTCGCGATAGGCAATATTGTTCGCCATCGTGTTGCTGTAGAACCACAGCTCGCTCTGCATCGCCAGCAGGTCGCCGGTGAAGCCCAATTGATGCAGCACCGCAAAGACGTTCTGCTCTTTCAGCGTGCGCTGCGGGTTATCGCTCGCCCCGCCCTGGCGGACAAACATACAGCGCAGCGAAAGCTTGGTGGCGGTATCACAGGAGTAGCCGCGGAACGCGACCAGGTTTTTCTCTTTTGCCAGACCCGGCGTGGTATTGCGCTCGTAGCCAAACAGGCCCATATGATCCCAGCGGGTGGTTTCGCCGATGATAAACACCATGTAGGTGTCATCAATATCCTTTGGCGCGATATAGGTGAATTTCTTCGCCGGGTCGAACAGTTCACGGGTATCCGTCGACTCATCAACCTGCGTCCAGCCATAAAGCCCCAGCGCCGCCACCCAGTTGCTCGGCAGGTAAGAGTTTGCCAGCACGCCGCCATAGCTCGGCAGATCCACCTGCGACAGCCGCTCGGTCTCCTTCAGATGGACCTCCATCAGACGAATCGGCCCCCAAACCAGCAGCGCCGACAGCAGCACAATCGCAATACCGCGAAGGCGCTGCCCCGACGTGCGCAGTTGATAAAGCAGCGTATCGCGCGCCTGGTTAATCCAGATGCAGGCCAGCGGCAGGATACTGGTCAGCACCAGCCAGCTGATAAAGTGCCAGCCTACGACCTCCTTCGACAGATCAACATCAGTGGTCATGACCGAAGCCACAATGCCATAGCCAATCACGACGTTCAGGTTGGTCATGTAATAGCTGGCGCCAGCAGAAATCAGCACCACCAGCGTTGCTAGCACCTTCCACAACCGACGGCCCCCAATAGAAAGCACGCGGAATAAGAAGAAGGTCACCAGCAGCGTACCAACAAGCTCAATAACGATGAACAGACCTTTCTCGAAACTGAAGTCCTGCAAATACCCCTCAAACCGACGGGACAATACGGAGAAGTTCATAAACCAGCCGATGTAGACCGCCAGCAGAAGACTCAACGTCTGCTGGGACATCGCTTTTATATATCGCATTCAACAAAACCCTGGAAAAAGGGAAAAAGAAAAACTGGTGCCAAATCACATTATTAGCGAACCAATTAATATATGTGTTATGCCATTACAGGCATCACATGCAAGCGCGATAAGTAGACAACAAGAAAGGAGAAAAGTATTCGGAGAGAGTGTGATCTGACCAAACATTTACAATATTTGGTCAGAATCAACTTAAGAGGAAAGGTAATAATTAAGCGTGAGCTTCCTGCAGAACTTCTGTTTTTGGCTGACGAATTGTTGTAGACAGTGCCAGAGAGAGAATCAGCAGTGCGAAGATGACGCAGAAGGTGATGTAGAACCCGCCGAACATCGACGCAATCAGGGAACCACAGATGCTGCCGATACCGAAGCCCAGATAAATCACACCGTAGTTTTTCGCCAGGTTGTTCAGGCCAAAGAATTCGCTGACCAGCGATGGGAAGACGGTGATGGTGCCACCGAAGTTAAAGGCCACACAGGCAATCGCCGCAAAGAAGGTCACTTCATTCAGCGGAGCGAACAGCAGCGCCGCCATACCCACCAACGAGATAACCTGGCCGATGGTAATAACACGGATACGCGCAATTTTATCAGACAGAATACCCAGAACCAGACGGCCGCCCAGGTTAGCAATGGAGATAACGGTCACGGCGTTCGCTGCAGTTGCCAGATCCAGGTGTACCATACCCTGCGCGATGTCTTTCGCTACGCCGATAACATACAGGCCGCTCATGCAGGCAGTCAGGAACATCACGGCCAGCATCCAGTACTGCGGTTTACGCATGGATTCTGCCAGGGTGAAATCGTTCGCGACAACGCCGTTGGTGGTGGTGACTTTCTGGTTTGGTGCATCGGTCATCAGCATGGAACCAAAGACAATCATCACCAGTACGATAGCGCCCCAGATCATGAAGGTTTTTTCCAGACCTACCGTTGCCAGCAGTTGGCTATCGATGAATTTAAAACCAAGGCTACCTAAACCATAAGAACCGATCGCAAAGGCGGAGATCAGGCCTTTACGCTCCGGGAACCATTTCACGCAGTTGGAGAGCGTCAGCAAATAACCCGCGCCGTCCGCCAGACCCACAATAACCCCCGCGCTCAGCCACAGCATCATCAGATTGTTCGCATGAGCAGTCATGAAGAAACCGATACCCAGCAGAATACCGGAAGCCATCGTGACGCGTTTTACACCGAAGCGTTCCTGTAATTTACCGGCGACGGAAGAAGAGAGCGCCAGACCTAAACTTAATAAACCGAAGGAGAACGCCACCTGGCTAACGGATGCATCCAGCTTAGTGGACAACGCGCTGTTAAACAGGCTCCAGGTATAAACGGAACCTAATGCGAATTGGGTAATGATGGTGCCGAACAATGTCAGCCAGCGGGTATGATTTTTGGTTGCAGCGTTCATGATGATGATGCCTTCTTAAATTAACTGCTGCCAACGATAACGAAGTTAGCATTTTTGCGGGTTTTAAAAGGCATGAAGTGCATTCAGAACGGAATGAAATGCATCAGCGGCGGAATGAATGGCATTGCCAAAAATCACCTGCCGCTGAATTTTTCAAAGAAACATCGTAGATCAGAAGCGCGCGCTCACGCCCATCATGTAGGAGTAGTTGGTGCCAGCAGACATATTATCGGCCTGCGAGAGTGCGGCATAGGCGGCCAGATGTGAATTTAATAACATATCAGCCCCCAGAGTCACATCGACCCAGTTGCCATCCTGCGTTGAGGTTGGCGTACGGTTAAGCCCGGACTGCGCTTTCCATTGGTTTTCACCAAACTGTTGGTTGTAGCTCACCTGGGCCCAAGGACGGATCCCTAGCCACGGATGGGTATCCACACGCCAGCCCAGCGTACTGACGCTGGCGTGCCACAGCGCATCGGACTGCGAAACGCTGTTCACCGTATCGCCGAACTCATTCCACATGAAGCCCGGCGAGCCGTCATAGTGCCAGGCGGCAACGGGGCCCATCGTCATATTTTCCGTGAGCGGAATATTCAAGCCGATGCTCATGGTTTTAGTCGCATCCAGCGGGGTGTTATCCGGCAGATTCATATTGACCCCGGCCCCCGCCTGCAGCGCCTCAATGCGTTCAGCAAGGATATCGTCATAGCGCGGTTGGTGATCGCTATCCCATGTATAGCGCTCGGCAGTATTACTTTGCCCATCAGACACGATATATTCCTGTTGCCAGGCATTTGCATGTGGCGAAAGTAACATCCACACAAAGCCCGATGCCGGAACAGCACATCGCCAAAGGCCATTGCATTTCTTATTATTCATTAATTGACTCCACTAAAGAGCCAGATTCGGCAATTATTGTTATGTTTTTAGAGGGGAACTCCCCTGTACTAACTATTGCTATTTTCTTATCAGCGTCAAGAGAAGTGCAGGGTTTTATTATCAGTCGTGATCCATCAACAAAAACAGGGAGAATCAAATGCAACGCTGTGGTTGGGTAAGTCAGGATCCGCTGTACATCGCGTATCACGACACTGAATGGGGCGTGCCCCAAAGGGATAACCAGGAGCTGTTTGAGATGATTTGTCTGGAAGGACAACAGGCCGGACTTTCCTGGATTACCGTACTGAAAAAACGCGAAAACTATCGCCATGCGTTTCACCATTTCGATCCGGTCAAGGTTGCCGCGATGACCGAAGCTGACGTGGAGCGACTGGTGCTGGATGCCGGTATCATTCGCCATCGGGGAAAAATTCAGGCCATTATCGGCAACGCTCGCGCCTTCCTGGCGATGGAAGCCAACGGCGAATCGTTTAATGATTTTGTCTGGTCGTTTGTTGATAACACCCCAATCGTCACCCAGGCCGCCGAACTGAGCGGCATTGCTACCTCAACGCCCGCCTCTGATGCGCTATCTAAGGCACTGAAAAAACGTGGCTTTAAGTTTGTTGGCACCACGATTTGTTATTCCTTCATGCAAGCCTGTGGGCTGGTCAACGACCATGTCACCCACTGCTTCTGCCATCCTGGAGCTCAGCATGATAAGAAAATGGAACACTAGCCAGTTTGAACCGCTGTTGGGGCTGTGGCTGGAAAGCACCACCTACGCACACCCGTTTATCGCCCCCCAGTACTGGCAGGAGAGCCTGCCCATCGTGCGCGATACCTATCTCCCGGCGGCAGAAACTTGGGTCTTTGAGGAGGAGCAGCGGCTACAGGGGTTTGTCAGCGTGATTGAAGCAAGGTTCGTCGGCGCGCTGTTTGTCGCGCCGAACCGGCTCCACCACGGCATTGGTAGCGCGCTGCTGAGCGTCGTGAAGCAGCGCTTCTCCGAGCTCAGCCTGGAGGTGTATCAGAAAAACAGCCGGGCGGTGAATTTCTACCACGCGCAGGGTTTCCGTATTCAGGACAGCGCGTGGCAGGATGAAACCCGGCATCCGACCTGGATTATGCATTGGCAGGCGGATCAAACGCCGTTAGCGTAAGCGCTGGCCCCGCATATTTTTCAATCCAGGCCAGCGCCGTATTCCCCGCGCACCCGTTCCCCAGCCGCGAGCTGGGGATATCTTTGGTGAGAACATTCACCGCACCGTTTTTACAAATACCGTCCGCCTGAAGGTCTAAATCCGGCCATGCCCCTTCATGCAGGCAGATAACGCCGGGCTTGATGTCCTCACTCACCACCGCCCCCGCCAGCACCTGACCGCGATGGTTCCAGACACGTACCAGATCGCCATCGTTAATCTGCCGGGCCTGCGCATCCTGCGGGTGCAGCGTTAGCGGCTCACGCCCAGCAACCGCATAGCGTTCACGCAGCGCAGTATGGTTAAGCTGGCTGTGCAGGCGATGCGCCGGATGGGCGGACAACAGCTGAAGCTGGCCCGGTTGCGCATTGCCGTGCCACTCGTCTGGCTCCAGCCACATCGGGTGCGGCGGACAGTCGGGATACTGGAAGCTGGCAATACGCTCGGAGTAGATCTCAATTTTACCGCTTGGCGTTTTCAGCGGATTCGCCTGCGGATCGGCACGAAATGCGCCAAAGCGCACGAAGGCGGCGTTCTGCTCGCTCTCCGGCATCTCAATCAATTCGTTGGCCTGCCAGAATTCAGCAAACGGCGGCAGCGTCACCTGCTGGCTGGCTCCGCGTTGCCCGGCAATGTGATAGAAGGTTTCCAGCCACTGCAGATCGCTTTTCCCTTCGGTAAATCGCGCGTGCCCACCGGTTTCCCAACGCTCGCTGAGGTCGGCAAACACCTCAAAATCATCGCGCGCTTCATCACGCGGCATCACCACGCGCTTCATCGGCACCAGGTGCTGATTACTGTAATCGCCGGTCATGGTGAGGTCGTTGCGTTCAAACGAGGTGGTGGCGGGCAGCACGATATCGGCATGGCGCGCCGCTGCCGTCCAGTTGCATTCAGAAATGACGACCAGTTCTGGCTTTTGCCAGGCGCGAATCAGCCGGTTGGTGTCCTGATGATGGGTAAAGTTGGCACCGCCGGCCCACCAGACGAAGCGGATATCCGGGAAGTGGCGATCCAATCCGTTATGCTGGTACGGCGCACCGGGGTTTTCCAGCGCCTCGACGATACGCGCTACCGGAATTTTATCAACGGCATCAACGCCATCTTTTACCGTGCCCTGCATGGATGCCAGCACCGCTGCGCGACGCGTCGGGTTACCACCGTTCGCAAAGTGGTAAGAGAGGCCAAAGCCGCCGCCCGGCGTACCGATCTGCCCCAGCATGGCGGCGAGCGTCACCAGCATCCAGTGCTTTTGCTCACCAAACTGCTGGCGCTGCATCCCCCAGCCAGACATCAACATGGTGGTATTTTTATGGAAGATTTCCGCCAGTTCACGAATTTTATCTGCGCTCACACCACAAATCGCAGCCGCCCATTCAGCAGACTTCGGTTCATCGTCGCTTTTACCCAGCAGGTAATCGGCAAACGTCGGGAAACCGGTGGTGCAGCGCGATAAAAAGTCGGTATCGTGCCAATTATTGACGACAAGCGTATGGGCGATGCCCAGCATCAGCGCCACGTCCGTGCCCATGTGTGGCGCAATCCACTCCATTGACTCGCCGAAGAAGGCAACGGTTTCCGATCGCATCGGATCGATACAGATCAGGCGTTTACCGCTTTTACGCAGTTGTTCAAAATAGGGCAGACCCTGCTCGTCAGAAGCGTTCCAGGCAATTTTCAGCGTATTCATTGGGTTGGCGCTCCACAGCACCACCACGTCGGTGTGTTCCAGCACCATCGGCCAGCTGGTCTGCTGCTGATAGACCTCGTTGCCGCCCACCACGTGCGGCATGATCGCCTGTGCCGCGCCGGTGGAATAATCCCCCAGATGCCCCGTATAACCGCCCGCCAGGCTCATATAGCGCTGAAGTAGCGTCGCCGCTTTGTGCAATACGCCGTTTGAACGCCAGCCGTACGACCCCGCAAAAATGGACGACGGCCCGTAGCTTTCACGAATACGGCGGTGCTGCTGGTCAATCAGCGTCAACGCCTCGTCCCAACTCACCCGCACAAACTCATCCTGACCGCGAACGCCTTGAGGACGGCTCGGCGATGCCAGAAAGCCCTTACGCACCATCGGGTAGCGTACACGCGTTTTACTGTGCACCTGATCGCGGACCACGCTTTGCAGAGAATTGGTGAACGACGTTTTCAGCGCACCGCGTGAAGAGAGCACGCGCTCTCCGTCGGTCTCAACCCACATGGGGCCCCAGTGGGCGGCAGTCAGGATAGTTTTCGTGGTCGGTGAATGTGGCAAAGCGAGCTCCCGGATAGCTGATGCAGGTGGTTCGGCGACGTTGTGTTCATCGCTCAATGTTTTTTACAAAAAGACAAAATATTCCGGGAATTTTCCCCGGTTTTGCACGTCATAATCAACCGCCACACCTGCCGTGGCAAAGAATAAAAAGGATTAAGGAAATAAGATGAAAAAACGCATGCTCATGATTGCAGCCCTGGTTAGCGGCGCACTGGCCGTTTCCGGCTGTACCACCAACCCGTATACCGGCGAACAGGAAGCCAGCAAAACCGGCATTGGCGCAGGCCTCGGGACACTCGTGGGCGCGGGTATCGGCGCACTGGCCTCGTCTAAGCACGATCGCGGCAAAGGCGCGCTGATTGGCGCGGCGGCCGGTGCAGCCGTTGGCGGTGGCGTGGGCTATTACATGGATGCACAGGAAGCCAAACTGCGTCAGAAAATGCAGGGGACCGGCGTGAGCGTCTCGCGTAACGGCAATAATATCGTGCTGAACATGCCAAACAACGTCACCTTCGACAGCTCCTCTTCCACCCTCAAACCCGCAGGGGCTAACACTTTGACCGGTGTAGCAATGGTGCTGAAAGAGTATGAGAAAACCGCGGTGAACGTGGTCGGCTATACCGACAGCACCGGCAGCCAGCAGTTGAACATGACGCTGTCGCAACAGCGCGC
Source organism: Kluyvera sp. EC_51 (assembly GCF_019584505.1). NCBI lineage: Bacteria > Pseudomonadati > Pseudomonadota > Gammaproteobacteria > Enterobacterales > Enterobacteriaceae > Kluyvera > Kluyvera sp. EC_51. The sequence continues at coordinate 67,671 of NZ_VDAG01000104.1, forward strand.
TGACTCCGTTGCCAGCTCGCTTATCACCCAGGGCGTGGCCGCTGCTCGTATCCGGACTTCCGGTATGGGCCCGGCGAATCCTATCGCCAGTAACAGCACCGCGGAAGGCAAAGCGCAGAACCGTCGCGTAGAAATCACCTTAAGCCCGCAGTAACGCCCTGACCGGACAGGACGCTTTCCCTGTCCGGTTTCTTCCCACCCCATTTTCAGGACTGGTACTTTTCGCCCCGCTGTGGGATTGTTAAGCCTGCTAACGATCAACACTTCCCTCTTCAACCCATGGAGATACCCATGAAGCCGTCCGTTATTCTCTACAAAGCCCTGCCTGATGATTTGTTACAACGCCTGAACGATCATTTCACCGTCACCCGCGTACCCAACCTGCACCCAGAGACTGTGCAACAGCACGCCGAGGCGTTCGCCAATGCCGAAGGGCTGTTGGGCTCGAGTGAAACCGTTGATACTGCTTTGTTAGAGAAGATGCCGAAGCTGCGCGCCACCTCCACCATCTCCGTGGGCTATGACAATTTCGATGTCGAGGCGCTAAACGCTCGTCGCGTTCTGCTGATGCACACGCCGACGGTGCTCACCGAAACCGTGGCCGATACGCTGATGACGCTGGTATTAAGCTCCGCCCGTCGCGTGGTGGAAGTGGCCGAGCGTGTCAAAGCAGGCGAGTGGAAGCAGGGGATTGGCCCAGACTGGTTCGGCATCGACGTACACCACAAGACGTTGGGGATTGTCGGGATGGGGCGTATTGGTATGGCCCTCGCCCAGCGCGCGCATTTCGGCTTCAACATGCCGATTCTCTACAACGCACGACGCCACCACCCGCAGGCGGAAGAGCGCTTTAATGCCCGCTACTGTGATTTAAATACGCTGCTGGAAGAAGCCGATTTCGTCTGCCTGATCCTGCCGCTAAGCGAAGAAACGCACCACCTGTTCGGCGCCGAGCAGTTTGCCCGAATGAAATCCTCCGCCATCTTTATCAACGCCGGCCGTGGCCCGGTTGTGGATGAGCAGGCGCTGATTGCCGCGCTGAAAAACGGTGAGATCCACGCCGCTGGGCTGGACGTATTTGAGCAAGAGCCGCTGCCGGTAGACTCCCCACTGCTGAAGTTGCCTAACGTGGTGGCGCTGCCGCATATCGGTTCCGCGACGCATGAAACCCGCTACAACATGGCGGCCTGTGCGGTAGATAACCTGATTGATGCGCTGCAGGGGAACGTGGAGAAGAACTGCGTGAACCCGCAGGTTGCGGGGTAAAACGATGCTGCCCGGCATCGCGCCGGGCAGCCATAATGCTTATCTGGTAGCGTTAACTGCCGCGGTCCACGCCTGGCTAAACGCCTGGTGCTGTGCCGCCAGCGGGCCAATCAACGAATTGTACTGACTTGCCTGCTGCGAAGTTGGGAACTGAATACCGTTCGCCACGAAGCTCACCTGAGTACCCTGCTGCGCAATAAAATCACCCACCTGCACCAGTTGCTGAGTGAACACCTGCGCGGCCGGGATCAGCGGCTGCAGCGCATCGGACGGGCCGGTCACGACTTTGCTGTATACCTGATCAAACACCGGCTTCAGGTCATCGGCCTGTTTCAGCGCAGCATGCGCGGCATCAGCCTGCATTTTCGCATTCTGCAGCTGCTGGCTCAGCACGCCCAGTGAACCATTAGCCTGACGCAGCGGCTCGCGCTGGGTCATGTAATCCTGCGGCACGCGAATCGCGTTAACGCTATCAACAACCGGACGCAAACCTGCATCCATCGCCTGGCTTACCTGCTGTGAGTAGCCATAAATAACGGCGTAGTCGGAAACAAAAGGACCGAACTGTTTTTTCTGGTCAGCGGTCAGCGTCGGCAGGCGTTCACCGCCGCGCATAACGGTATTCTGCAGGAAATCGACGAATGCTTTACGCTGATCGCCTTCCTTATCAAAACACCCACTCAGGCTAACCACCATTAATAACGCCGCAACAGGCGCAAACCAGCGAGAGCAGGACTTTCCTGTCGCCATTTTCATACTCCTTCAGCCAAAAAAAGCGCAAACCGGCACACGCGTGCCTAACGGTGACAAGGATAGTCCAGAGCCGCGCCGCAAGATACCTTTTTCATACGTTCTCCGGCGGTTACCGAAAAATGTTAACGAGCTGTTGCATCCATCACATTTATCGTCGTGAAAACCCGGTACAAAAAAAGGATTAACACTATGATATAGCACCATTTTTCATCTACTAACAAGCCAATTCATCACGGATAGCGCGATAATCGCACACTTCCTGACCACGGCAGATTGTTGTCCTGCGGCATAAGTGATTTTATTTAACGAACGATTAACGACAAAACGTTCGATAATCGCCCAAACACCTCAATACCGACGAAGAAGATAAGCGTTGAAAAAACCACTTCTTTGCACCGATTAGCAGGAATTACCGCATGACAACACAGACAACAACGGATATTCAGGCTTTTATCAACCGCCACCCCTTCTCAAAGTACCAGTGGATGATTTTGGTGCTGTGCTTTGTGACCGTCGCGCTGGACGGCTTCGATACCGCCATTATCGGCTTTATTGCGTCCGACCTGGTTCAGGAATGGGGCGTGCAGAAATCTGACCTCGGCCCGGTGATGAGCGCCGCGCTGGTGGGACTTGCCGTCGGCGCGCTGACCGCAGGGCCGATGGCCGACCGCATTGGCCGCAAAAAGGTGCTGGTGCTGTCGATTCTGGTCTTTGGCGGCTTCAGCCTGATTACCGCCTTCGCGACCTCGCTGACGCAGCTGACGGTTTTGCGCTTCTTAACCGGCTTAGGGCTTGGTGCCGCCATGCCTAACGCCGCAACGTTAATGAGCGAATACGCGCCGGAGCGCCGCCGCGCGCTGATGGTTAACCTGATGTTCGTCGGCTTCCCGATTGGTTCATCAATGGGCGGCTTCATCTCCGCATGGATGATCCCGCATTACGGCTGGCAGAGCGTACTGGTGCTGGGCGGCGTGATGCCGCTGGCGCTGGCGGTCGCGTTAATTTTCCTGCTGCCGGAGTCGGCCCGTTATCTGGCGGTCAAAAACCGCTCTCAGCAGCAGATTAGCAATATTTTGCGCCGCATTGCCGCGCTGCCCGAGAACACGCGCTTTGTCCTGCAGGAGGCGGGCCAGGTCAAAGAGCAGTCGGCGCTGGGAGTCATTTTCTCGCCGCGCTACCTGGTGGGTACCATCATGCTGTGCCTGACCTACTTTATGGGCCTGCTGATCTTCTATCTGCTGACCAGCTGGTTACCGCTGCTGATCCGTGAGACCGGCGCGACGCTGAGCCAGGCTTCCGTCATCACCGCCTTGTTCCCGCTCGGTGGAGGCATTGGCGTGCTGGTGCTGGGCGCGCTGATGGACAAAATCAACCCGAACAAAGTGGTGGCGGTAGGCTACCTGCTAACTGGCATCTTTGTCTGCCTGGTGGGCTTCTCAACCAGCAACCTGGTGCTGATGGGCGTGATGGTGTTTATCGCGGGGACGATTATGAACGGCGCACAGTCCTCGATGCCAGCGCTGGCGGCCGGCTTTTATCCAACCCAGGGGCGTGCAACTGGCGTGGCCTGGATGCTGGGCCTGGGGCGCTTCGGCGGGATCCTCGGTGCCTTCAGCGGCGCTTTCCTGATGCAGGCCGAGCTGTCGTTTAAGACCATTTTTGCCCTGCTGGCGATCCCCGCAGTGCTGTCGGCCATCGCGCTAATGGTGAAGTACGCGGCCGGTAAAAATCAGCAGAATCAAAGCGACAACGCTGCCTGAATCGGCGCAAAAGGTCTGATATTTGACCCCGGCAGTGCGCTGCCGGGGTCAAATAACGTTTTTTTACAAACCGCTCACAAGTATCAACAATCATTACTTATCAATCAATTACGAATCAATACCAATGCTAAAACCCCAGGGGCTTTGTAATTTATCCGTAGATAACGTTTGCTTTTGCGATAAGAAGTATGCGTTAATACGTCCACGGTTTGACATACAGACCACAAAGCAGTTGAGTAAAGCAGTTCCCTTCAAGGTTATCCATTGGTACCCCTCGTAGTGACATTTCCTTTACGCTTTAAATTCTGTAAAGCATGCCATATCGCCGTAAGGCTCAATTAATTTTTAAAGGTAATTTCTATGTCCGGTAAAATGACTGGTATCGTAAAATGGTTCAACGCTGATAAAGGTTTCGGCTTCATCACTCCTGACGATGGTTCTAAAGACGTGTTCGTACACTTCTCTGCTATCCAGAACGATGGCTACAAATCTCTGGACGAAGGTCAGAAAGTTTCCTTCACCATCGAGAACGGCGCTAAAGGCCCAGCAGCTGGCAACGTAACTTCCCTGTAAGTTAACGCCGCTAAGAATTGAAAATCCCTGCCCTATGGCGGGGATTTTTTTTATCTATAGCGCGGTAAAATGCCAGCCCGACTCACGCCACTCCAGCGCATGTGTCAGTTTCAGCCTCTGTAAGAACGTCTCATCGTGAGACACCACCAGCATCGCCCCCGGAAAATCAGCCAGCGCCGCTTCAATGGCCTGCACCGATGCCAGATCGAGATGGTTGGTCGGTTCATCCAGCAACAAGAGCTGCGTAGATTCTCGCCGCCACAGCACGCAGGCCAGCGCCGCCTTTAACCGCTCACCACCGCTGAGCGCTGATAACGGCAGATTGACTTTATTCGCCCCAAGCTGCAACTGCGCCAGCCGGGTGCGAAGCACCCCTTCCTCCAGCGGCGTATCGCCCGCGCGAAGATGGTCCATTACTGATAACGATAAGTCGAACTGGCTAAGGTGCTGATCCAGCCAGGCAGCCGCGACCGAAAGCTGACAGTGTCCGGTCAGAGGCGTTTCAAGCCCAACGATCGTTTTAAGCAACGTCGTTTTTCCGCAGCCATTAGGGCCACGCAGCGCGACCCGCATCGGACCGTCCATGCGCCAGTCGAGAGCAGGATGCGCCTGATGTACCAGCTGTAACGCCTCCAGCACCAGAACCTGCTTACCGCAGGGCACCATGCTACCGGGCAGTGTAAACATCACTGGCGTATCCTCTTCCATCCGCTCCCGTGCCTGCTTCACCGCACTGTCCAATGCACTCTGCTGCTCACGATGCTGGCGCAACAGGGTACCAGGCCGCTCTCTTGCCGCCCCTTTGTACTTCACCCGTTCAAACGAGGCGATATTGAGAGAATCAACGGTGCGGAGCGTTTTGGCTGAACGCCTTTGGCAGTCATCATGCTCTTTGTGCAGCCTGGCACGCGTGTGGCGGCATGATCGAGCGCGGCTCGCGCCGCCTGCTGTTCCGCATCACGCTGCTGCTGATACTGCTCGTAGCTACCGCCATAACTGCGTAGCGTCACAGGCGTCAGCTCAAGAATGCGCGGCATCCGAGCCAACAGTTCCCGGTCGTGGCTCGCGACAAGCGCCCCGCCCTGCCAGGCGTCGAGCTGTTGATAGAACCACTCGCGTCCTGACCTATCCAGATGGTTGGTGGGTTCATCAAGGAGCAGAAAATGGGCGCCGGAGGTGAACGCAGCGCAAAGCAGCGCTTTCACCCGTTCGCCGCCGCTTAAGGAGCTGGCCAGCCTTAGCGGGCTAAACTCACCCAACCCTGCCCCCTGGAAAGCGACATGGAGCCGGTCCGATAGATCCCAGAAACCGTCCAGCGTCTCGATGTCGTCATCGTGGGGCTGGCCTTGCTCGAGACGCCACTGCGCGGCAAAAATTGCCTCGTATCCCAGCAACTCAGCTAGCGTGGTTTCCGCTGAGGCCGCATGCTGCTGAGCCACATAAGCGCAGGATGTAAAACATTCAATATGTCCGGAAGAAGGTTCATCAACGCTCGCCAGCATGCGCAGCAGTCGGGATTTGCCCACACCGTTGCGCCCGACAAGGCCACACAGTGAACGCTCCAGCGATAAATTCAGCGGGCCAAAAAGAGTATCACCCGTCGCAAACTGACAGGTAACCTGATGTAAAACAAAAGAAGGGGATTGCGCACAATGGGCCATAAGCACTCCTGAATGAAATCAATAGTTCCCCTGCTTGCGGCAAGCGCTCAGCAAGGATTCGAATTCAGCAGGTGTGTTTGTCCATTTTCAGTGTGCCTCAGTGAGACGAGGGATTCGTCGCGGCAAAGCATAAACGCATTGCGCCAGCCATTTCAAGGTTCTTTTTTGCACAATTTTCATATCCATAAAAAAATAGGCCTTCCGCTAACGGAAAACCATAATATTATTTTGGTAAATAAAATAGGGTGCATTGAGCCTGCATAACGCCGCAATAGCGGCGGGGAATATTCCCCGCCGTACGCCCTTACTGTCTAATATCGCAAGCTAAAGATGCCGCTAATTCATTGTTTCCTTGCTTAATATGCAATTCACATAATGAATCACGAACCATCCAGGTAAATAATAAAATAGTGAGACATATCACTATCAAACTATACCCTAAATAATTCGAGTTGCAGGAAGGCGGCAAGAGAGGGAATCCCCAGGAGCGTACATAAGTACGTGACTGGGGTGAGCGAACGCAGCCAACGCGCCTGCAGCTTGAAGTATGACGGGTATATACAACATAGATTTTTGCGGCATCCCTGGCCTCCTGTGTTGATTTTCAACAAGTAAGAGGCTAACCTTATGGTGTTCATGCATAGAATTGGCCTCACTTTGATTTACCATCAGGTGGGGCTTTTCTCTGTCTGCCATCGGGCGAATACCTGAGACAGACAGTCTCAAGCACCCGCAATCATTCTACCTTAAATATTACACTATCTTACTTTGATGTATTCCTAAAATATTTCTCAGTCATAAATATCTATAAACATATTTATTAATACTGGAATTATTAATGGTTCTGGTAATAATATTTTAGACATAAAAAAACCTGCTCGTGAGCAGGTTTTTAATTATCAGCAGACTGATTACTGTAGCAACGAAATATCCGCTACCTGCAGGAACAGATCGCGCAGTTTAGACAGCAGCGTCAGACGGTTCACACGCACGTTCTGGTCTTCAGCGTTAACCATCACGTTCTCGAAGAACTCATCCACCGGCTCACGCAGGGATGCCAGTTCAACCAACGCTTCCTGATAACGACCTTCCGCAAAGTACGGCTGCAGTTTGTCGCGCAGCACAACCAGGTTACCCGCCAGCTTGATTTCCGCCGCTTCTTTCAGCACGGAAGCGTGAACGATATCGTTCAGCGTTTCGTCTGATTTCGCCAGGATGTTGGATACACGCTTGTTGGCCGCAGCCAGCGCAGAGGCCTCTTCCAACGTGCGGAAGTGGGACACTGCTTTCATACGCGCATCGAAATCGGCTGGACGAGTCGGACGACGTGCCAGCACGGCCTGGATGGTGTCAACGGTGTAGCCTTCGTCCTGATACCAGGCGCGGAAACGACCGAGCATGAAGTCGATAACTTCATCCACCACTTTCGCGTTGGTCAGCTTGTCACCGTACAGACGCACCGCTTCTTCGGTGAGGGTCTGCAGATCCAGCGGCAGGTTCTTCTCAACGATGATACGCAGCACGCCCAGCGCAGCACGACGCAGCGCAAACGGGTCTTTGTCGCCTTTCGGATGCTGACCAATACCGAAGATACCCGCCAGGGTGTCCATCTTGTCAGCAATCGCCAGCGCACAAGCAACCGGGTTAGACGGCAGATCGTCACCGGCAAAGCGCGGCTGATACTGCTCGTTCAACGCAACGGCAACGTCTTCCGCTTCGCCATCATGGCGCGCGTAGTGCATGCCCATCACACCCTGGGTGTCGGTGAACTCGAAGACCATGTTGGTCATCAGGTCACACTTGGACAGCAGGCCTGCACGGGTTGCGTGGTTGACGTCAGCGCCAATCTGGCCCGCGATCCAGCCGGCCAGCGCCTGAATACGGTCAGTCTTATCACGCAGCGTACCCAGTTGCTGTTGGAACAGCACGGTTTGCAGGCGCGGCAGGTGATCTTCCAGACGTTTTTTACGGTCAGAATTGAAGAAGAACTCTGCATCAGCCAGACGTGGACGAACCACTTTCTCGTTACCGGAGATAATCTGCTGCGGGTCTTTCGACTCGATGTTCGCCACGAAGATGAAGTTTGGCAGCAGCTTGCCCGCGTTGTCATAAACCGGGAAGTACTTCTGATCGCCCTTCATGGTGTAAACCAGCGCTTCAGCTGGTACCGCGAGGAATTTCTCTTCGAACTTCGCGGTCAGCACCACCGGCCATTCCACCAGTGAGGTGACTTCTTCCAGCAGGCTTTCGCTGAGATCCGCATTGCCGCCAATCTTACGCGCCGCTTCTTCAGCATCAGCTTTAATTTTGGCTTTACGCATTTCGTAGTCAGCCATCACCATGCCGCGTTCCAGCAGAATCTGCGGGTACTGGTCGGCATTGTCGATGGTGAACTCAGGCTCGCCCATAAAACGGTGACCGCGGATGATGCGATCGGACTGCACGCCGAGAATGGTCGCCGGAACGACTTTATCACCCAGCAGCAGGGTCACGGTGTGAACCGGACGCACGAAGTGGACGTCAGACGCGCCCCAGCGCATCAGCTTAGGAATTGGCAGCTTAGCCAGCGAGTTGGCAATCATGTTCGGCAGCAGCGCTTCGGTGCTTTCACCTTTCACGTGCGCGCGATACAGCAGCCATTCGCCTTTATCTGTGGTCAGACGCTCAGCCTGATCGACGGTGATACCGCAGCCGCGCGCCCAGCCTTCAGCCGCTTTGCTTGGTTTACCTTCCGCGTCAAACGCCTGAGCAATTGCCGGGCCGCGTTTTTCAACTTCGCGATCCGCTTGCGCAGCCGCCAGATTTGCCACTTTCAGCGCCAGACGGCGAGGAGCGGCAAACCATTCAACGTTACCGTGCGCGAGGCCGGCGTTATCCAGCTCTGCCGTGACGTTCGCAGCAAAGGATTCAGCCAGGTTGCGCAGCGCTTTTGGTGGCAGCTCTTCAGTGCCGATTTCCACCAGAAAAGTATTTTCAGACATGGCCGCCTCTTATTTATTCTTGTTGCACATCGGGAAGCCGAGGGCCTCACGGGAAGCATAGTAAGCTTCTGCCACTGCTTTGGTCAGGGTACGAATGCGCAGGATATAGCGCTGACGTTCGGTGACGGAGATGGCTTTACGCGCATCCAGCAGGTTAAAGCTATGGGCGGCCTTCAGAATACGCTCGTAAGCAGGCAGCGGCAGCGGAGTTTCCAGCGCCAGCAGCTGCTGCGCTTCTTTCTCGTACTGCTCAAAGCAGGTGAACAGGAAGTCCACGTCCGCGTATTCAAAGTTGTAGGTGGACTGCTCCACTTCGTTCTGATGGAACACGTCGCCGTAGGTGGTTTTACCCAGCGGGCCGTCGCTCCAGACCAGGTCGTAAACGCTGTCTACGCCCTGAATGTACATCGCCAGACGTTCCAGACCGTAGGTGATCTCGCCGGTGATCGGCTTACATTCCAGACCGCCAACCTGCTGGAAGTAAGTGAACTGGGTCACTTCCATGCCGTTCAGCCACACTTCCCAACCCAGACCCCAGGCACCCAGCGTTGGGTTTTCCCAGTTGTCTTCCACGAAACGAATGTCGTGAATGGTCGGGTCCATACCCAGCTCTTTCAGCGATCCGAGGTACAGCTCCTGGATATTGTCCGGAGACGGTTTAATCACTACCTGGAACTGATAGTAGTGTTGTAAACGGTTCGGGTTCTCGCCATAACGGCCATCGGTTGGGCGACGGGAAGGCTGCACGTAGGCAGTTGCCATCGGTTCTGGCCCCAACGCACGCAGGCTAGTCATCGGGTGTGAGGTGCCAGCGCCAACTTCCATGTCCAGTGGTTGAACAATGGTGCAGCCCTGACGAGCCCAGTAATCCTGTAAGGTCAGGATCAGGCCCTGGAAGGTCCTGGTATCAAACTTTTGCATATGATTTCGTGCTGGATACGTGTGGATTTAAAGGAAGGAGTCAGTATACCCGCTGGCTGCGAGATATACAGTATGAAACGAGGTTGTTTAGACTAAATTGGGAAAAACAGGCCGGTTTTTGCCGCCAACCTACCTGTTTTAGCTCATGGAGAGATGTAAAAATCGGCCATCAGCATCGAAAGAGCAGACAAAACTTTCATTTCGCATGGTATAGCCACGCAGTTCGTAGCTGCCCTGAAAACGTTCAAACCCGGTGACGTCGATTTTCTTCGCCGCCGTATTATAGCGCTCTGCCGCGTTGTCTTTGCACAGTTGCTCCATGGAGAGCGAACGCTCGGAATTCACCCGCGCGCTTTGCGATTTTTGCACCACCGGCGGTTCAGCCGACGAGCACCCTGCGAGGACAATAAGTGCCAGCAAAGTAGAGAGAGACTTCATCATCATTATTTATCTTACCGGGCTGTTATTTTAGGCTTTACCCCTTTCTTACCGCCGCATTGTGCGAAGATTACTACGCCATCACAAGTGCAGGGTGAGAAACTCGGAATTATCCAGTGAGATAGCTAGCACTGGGGCGAGTCTGACCTTATTTATAGCGGAATAATAGGTATCTGATGCAAGCAAAGATTAGCTGGATTGAGAACTTACGCGGAATTGCCTGCCTGATGGTAGTGATGATCCATACTACAACCTGGTATATCACCCACCCGCACGACGTGAGCCCGCTAAGCTGGGACTTTGCCAACGTCTTAAACTCCGCTTCCCGCGTCAGCGTGCCGCTCTTTTTTATGATTTCCGGCTACCTGTTTTTCGGCCCACGCAGCGCACAGCCGCGGCATTTTCTCCGCATTGCGCTCTGCCTGCTGTTCTATAGCGCTATCGCGTTGCTGTTTATCGCCTCTTTTACCCATATCAGCGTTGAAGCCTCTTTGAAGCATCTGCTGCAAAAACCGGTGTTCTATCACCTGTGGTTTTTCTTCGCCATCATCGTCATTTACCTGGTTTCGCCGCTGATTGAGGTCAAAGCTATTAGCGGTAAAATGCTGCTGGCTTTAATGGTGGTGATTGGCCTGGTGGCAAACCCCAATACCGTTTCGTTGAGTACGCACGGTATTGAATGGTTGCCGATCAATTTGTACATCAACGGCGATACGTTCTATTACGTTATTTACGGGCTACTTGGCCGCGCCATTGGCATGATGGAGACCGATAAAAAATCGCTGACGTGGTGCTGCGGGCTGTTATTTGCAGCCGCGGTGTGGATTATTTCGCGCGGGACGCTCCACGAATTGCAATGGCGCGGCAACTTCGCCGACACCTGGTACGTCTACTGCGGCCCGATGGTCTTTATCTGCGCCGCATCGCTGCTGACATTGGTTAAAAACACCCTGAATGCACGAGTGCTTCCAGGACTGGGCTTTATTTCAAAACATTCGCTGGGTATTTATGGCTTTCACGCGCTAATTATTTACACCTTACGTACCAGCGGTCTGGAGTTAAAACGCTGGCCTGCCCTGGATATTCTCTGGATATTCACCGCAACGCTTGCCGGAAGCCTCGTGCTTTCTATGATGCTACAGCGTGTCGATACCCGTAGGCTGGTCAGTTAATACCGCGACCCGCATCAGAAGATACTGACCTGATATACAGAGACAGAACGCCGCAAAATATGCGCCTCTTTCGACCAGCGAGAGCGGCGCATTCCATAATCCCACCAGCAGCAACCCGCTAGTCATAAGCGCCACCATCTGGCAGACAGCGGCAAAACGAACGTCAAGCAGTCCGCGTTTCACTTCGCGCTGGTAGACATAGATGATGAACATGCTGGTTATCAACACACCCAGAAAATAGCCTTTACCGCTTAATAACGGACAAGCCCGCCATAAACCAATAAGGTAAATCAGGGCTCCGACAAGCATAAATAGCCATGCAATAAGCACAGAACGTTTCATTGGGATCTCCTTATCCATCAAATGCACATTATGGGATACGGGAGAACGGCGACACTGAAAAAGGGAGTCAGGAGAGCATTTCAGAATAAAACCATGCGGTTTTTTTATCGTTTTCGCCGGTTTAATTGCGGGAGCAAATCCCTCCTGCGAACAGGAGGGATTTATCATCAGGACATCAGCGGGAGAAGCTGCTGATACAACCTGCGGAAAGTCTCACGGCGCTGCTGATAAACCGTATGCTGCTGAGCATCCGGGCAATGCGTTTGTTCCAACTGCAGTTGCGGCAGCAGGTCTGAAAGCGGTTTGTCCGGATTAACGGCAATTTGCGCCAGCCGCGCTGCACCCAGCGCCGGGCCAACATCCCCCCCGGTGCGATAGTCCAGCTGCAGCCCACTAATATCCGCCAGCATTTGTCGCCACCAGGGGCTGCGCGCGCCACCGCCGATAAGCGTGATGCTCTTTGGCGTCACGCCGCAGGCATGCACGACATCCATCCCATCCGCCAGCGCGTAGCCCACGCCTTCAAGCACCGCACGCGCCAGCTCGGCAGGCCCATGCTGGTGAGTCAGACCAAAGAAGACGCCCTTGGCCTGCGGATTATTGTGCGGTGTGCGTTCACCGGAAAGATACGGCAGGAACCAGATAGGATCAGCCTGATTATCGGCAGATTCCGCCGCGCTAATCAGCGCAGGCACGGTCGTCAGGCCGGTCAGCCTGGCGGCCCAATCCAGACAGGAGGCCGCGCTCAGCATCACCGACATCAGGTGCCAACGGCCCGGCAGCGCGTGACAGAAGCTATGTACGGCGCTTTCCGGCTTGCTCAGGAAACCTTCGCTCACCGCAAAGTAGACCCCCGATGTTCCCAACGACAGCATCGCCTGACCGGCATCCGCCATCCCGACGCCGACGGCGCCAGCGGCATTATCACCACCACCGGCCACGACCGGCACCGCAGGCATATTCCATGCGCTGGCCACCGCTGGCAGCAGGTGCCCGGTGATGTCGCAGCCTTCATACAGCGCAGGCATGTTGTCACGGCTCAGATGACAGGCGGCAAGCATCTCGTCGCTCCAGTCACGCTTCGCCACGTCCATCCACATGGTACCGGCAGCATCTGACATATCGCTGGCAAAGTCGCCGGTCATCCGCAGACGGAGATAATCTTTTGGTAACAGTACTTTATCAACCTGACGGAAGATTTCGGGTTCATGGCGCTGCACCCACAGCAGTTTCGGCGCGGTAAAGCCCGGCATCATCAGATTGCCGGTTATCTGTCGCGATGTTTTAACCTGCGCTTCCAGCAGTTCACACTCTTGCGCGCAGCGGCCATCGTTCCACAGAATCGCGGGACGCAGCACGCGCTGTTGTTTATCCAGCAGCGTTGCACCATGCATTTGCCCAGCGATCCCCAGCGCTTTCACCCCTTGCAGGCTATGCTGCTGACCGAGCCCCTTCATGGCACGATCCGTCGCCTGCCACCACTGCTCAGGATCCTGTTCGGACCATAGCGGATGCGGACGGGAAACCGTCAGTTTTTCCGTCTGCGACGCCAGGACTGTACCCTGCTCATCAAGCAGAATCGCCTTAACGCCAGACGTGCCTAGATCTATGCCGATATACATCGCGACTGCTCCTTTAGGTGGTACGATGCCCGGCAAGCTTGCGCTCCCGGGCACGGTATACTGCGAAATGCGTGATGAACTTACTTGTCGAACAGGTAGTGGTTTACCAGCCCTTCCAGCAGTTCCTGATGGCCGCTCTGGTGCTGCGGCGCCAGCTGATGCTGTTCAGCATATTTCGCCAGATCCTGCAGTGACATCTGACCTTTGAGGATCTGCTGACCCAGTTCGCCGTTCCAACCCGCATAGCGTTTCGCCACACGTTTATCCAGCTCGCCGCCTTCAATCATACGGGCCGCCACTTTCAGGGACAGCGCCATCGTGTCCATCGCGCCGATATGGCCGTAGAACAGGTCATATTTATCGGTGCTTTGACGACGAACTTTCGCATCGAAGTTCAGGCCACCGGTGGTAAAGCCGCCCGCTTTCAGGATTTCGTACATCACCAGCGCATTTTCTTCTACGCTGTTCGGGAACTGGTCGGTATCCCAACCCAGCTGCGGGTCACCGCGGTTCGCATCGACGGAACCAAACAGGCCCAGCGCAATGGCGGTCGCAATTTCGTGATGGAAAGAGTGGCCCGCCAGCGTAGCGTGGTTCGCTTCAATGTTGAGCTTAATCTCTTTTTCCAGACCGAACTGCTTCAGGAAGCCATAAACGGTTGATGCATCGTAGTCATACTGGTGTTTGGTCGGTTCCTGAGGTTTCGGCTCGATAAGCAGCGTGCCCTGGAAGCCAATTTTGTGTTTGTGCTCAACCACCATCTGCATGAAGCGGCCAATCTGTTCACGTTCCTGACGCAGATCGGTATTCAGCAGTGATTCATAGCCTTCGCGACCACCCCACAGCACATAGTTTTCGCCACCCAATTTATGGGTTGCATTCATGGCGGTGAACACCTGAGTCGCCGCCCAGCTAAAGACTTCTGGGTCCGGGTTAGTCGCTGCGCCCGCGCCGTAGCGTGGGTTAGTGAAGCAGTTTGCGGTACCCCACAGTAACTTCACGCCGCTCTGCTGCTGTTTTTCAGCCAGCACGTCCACCATCTGAGCAAAGTTATTCAGATACTCTTTCAGGTTGGCGCCTTCCGGGGAGACGTCCACGTCGTGGAAGCAGTAATAAGGCACGTTCAGTTTGTGGAAGAATTCAAACGCCACATCAGCTTTGCGTTTCGCACGCTCAATGGCTTCGCCTGGCTGCTGCCAAGGGCGATCGAATGAGCCGACACCAAACATATCCGCACCGTTCCAGCAGAAGGTATGCCAGTAGCAGGCTGCAAAGCGCAGGTGGTCTTCCATACGTTTGCCCAGCACGAGTTCATCTGGGTTGTAGTGGCGGAAAGCCAGCGGATTTTCGGTTTTTGGGCCTTCGAAACGAACACGATCCAGTTGGTCGAAATAAGCTTGCATAATGAACTCCATAATCTGACACGCGGCGAGGAATACTTCGTGTTGTAATACTGAATTCTGATTTGCGGTAGCTCAATTACGTTATTTCACACTGCTATTAAGAGAATCCACAAATGTGCGCTGGCTCGCAAAATAAATAGGAATCCGCCTCTCTTTATGTCAGCAAATTTTGCATAAAGTAATTTTAAAATCAGATCGCGGTCAAAAATTGACAATTAAACGAAATATCGTAATGGGAAGATAAAAATCTGTAATTGCCAGCAAGCGTATACATGTTAAAAATTTGCTGCGTGTTAAGTCATCTCTGTTTCTTTTATCGCCAATCTCATCTCCTATCCCTACAGAAGGCATTACGATTATGAAGATAAAGAACCTTTGCCTCACACTCTGCGCATCGCTACTTCTCACCAGCATGGCGAGCAGTGCTAAAGAAGTCAAAATCGGTATGGCTATTGATGACCTGCGCCTGGAGCGCTGGCAGAAAGACCGTGACATCTTCGTGAACAAGGCCGAACAGCTTGGCGCACAGGTCTTCGTGCAGTCCGCCAACGGCAACGAAGAGACGCAAATGTCGCAGATAGAAAATATGATCAACCGCGGCGTGGATGTCCTTGTTATTATTCCTTATAACGGCCAGGTACTTAGCAACGTAATTAAAGAAGCCAAACAAGAAGGCATTAAAGTATTAGCCTATGACCGCATGATTAATAACGCGGATATCGATTTTTATATTTCCTTCGACAATGAAAAAGTCGGTGAGATGCAGGCACAAAGTCTGGTCAACCAGGTCCCTCAAGGTAATTATTTCCTGATGGGCGGTTCACCGGTTGATAATAATGCCAAGCTGTTCCGCGCCGGGCAGATGAAAGTATTAAAACCTTATATTGATGACGGCAAGATTAAAGTCGTAGGCGATCAATGGGTTGACGGCTGGCTGCCGGAAAATGCGCTGAAAATTATGGAGAACGCCCTCACCGCCAACAATAACAAAGTAGATGCGGTGGTCGCCTCGAACGATGCCACTGCAGGCGGCGCCATTCAGGCACTTAGCGCCCAGGGCCTGGCTGGCAAAGTGGCCATTTCTGGCCAGGATGCCGATCTGGCTGGCGTGAAGCGCATCATCAACGGCACGCAGACCATGACCGTGTATAAGCCGATTACGCTGCTGGCCAACAGCGCAGCAGAGATTGCCGTCGAACTCGGTAACGGAAAACAGCCTAAAGCCGATGCCACGCTGAATAACGGGCTGAAAGATGTACCGTCCCGCCTGCTGACCCCGATTGAAGTCAATAAAACCAATATTGACGAGACCGTAGTGAAAGACGGTTTCCATAAGAAGAGCGAACTCTAAACGGCCCGCCCCGGCCTCGCGCTGGGGCAGCCTGGCTTACGCGGAGCACAAGCACTTATGCCGTATTTACTCGAAATGAAAAACATCACCAAAACCTTCGGGGTGGTGAAGGCGATTGATAATGTCAGCCTGCGATTAAACCCCGGCGAGGTGGTTTCCCTGTGCGGCGAAAATGGTTCAGGGAAATCGACTTTAATGAAGGTGTTATGCGGTATTTATCCGCATGGCAGCTATGAAGGGGAAATCGTTTTTGCCGGTGAGACGCTACAGCCGACGCATATTCGCGACACCGAGCGCAAAGGCATTGCCATTATTCACCAGGAGCTGGCGCTGGTTAAGCATCTGACCGTGCTGGAGAACATTTTCCTCGGTGCGGAAATTAGCCGCCACGGCGTGCTGGATTACGACACCATGACGCTGCGCTGCGAAAAGCTGCTCGCGCAGGTCAACCTGGCCATTTCGCCGGATACGCGAGTGGGAGATTTAGGGCTCGGGCAACAGCAACTGGTTGAAATTGCTAAGGCGCTGAATAAACAGGTGCGACTGCTGATCCTTGACGAACCCACCGCGTCGTTAACCGAACAGGAAACCGGCGTGCTGCTGGGGATTATTCGCGATCTGCAGAACCACGGCATCGCCTGCGTCTACATCTCCCACAAGCTCAACGAAGTCAAAGCCATCTCAGACACCATCTGCGTGATCCGCGACGGCCAGCACATTGGTACCCGCGATGCCACCAACATGACCGAAGATGACATCATCACCATGATGGTTGGGCGCGAACTGACCGCGCTTTATCCGAGCGAACCTCACTCCGCCGGTGACGAAATTCTACGCGTGGAGCATCTCACCGCCTGGCACCCCGTGAACCGTCACATTAAACGCGTTAACAATATCTCCTTTAACCTCAAGCGTGGGGAGATCCTCGGTATCGCGGGCCTGGTCGGCGCCGGGAGAACCGAGGCGGTTCAGTGTCTGTTTGGCGTATGGCGCGGGCGCTGGGAGGGAAAAATCTTTATTGATGGCAAGCCGGTGGATATCCGCAACTGCCAGCAGGCCATCGCCCACGGCATTGCGATGGTACCGGAGGACCGCAAAAAAGACGGTATCGTGCCGGTGATGGCGGTCGGTAAGAACATTACGCTCGCCGCGCTGAGCGACTTCAGCGGCGCGCTCAGCAGCCTTGATGACGCCAAAGAGCAGCAGTGCATTTTGCAATCCATTCAACGCCTGAAGGTCAAAACCTCTTCGCCGGATCTCGCCATTGGTCGCCTGAGCGGCGGCAACCAGCAAAAAGCCATTCTGGCGCGCTGTCTGCTGCTCAATCCACGCATCCTCATTCTGGATGAACCCACGCGCGGGATCGATATCGGCGCGAAATACGAAATCTACAAGCTTATCAATCAACTGGTGCAGCAAGGGATTGCCGTCATCGTTATCTCTTCTGAATTGCCGGAGGTACTGGGTCTGAGCGACCGGGTGCTGGTGATGCATGAAGGGAAATTAAAAGCCAACCTGGTCAACGACAATCTGACTCAGGAACAAGTGATGGAAGCCGCCTTAAGGAGTGAACGTCATGTCGAAAAACAACCCGTCTGAAATCAAACTGGCGGCCCCTGCATCCGCCCCTGCATTGCGGCTAAAATCGCTTAACCTGCAGGTCTTCGTCATGATCGCGGCCATTATTGTGATTATGCTGTTCTTCACCTGGACCACCGAAGGCGCTTACCTCAGCGCGCGAAACGTCTCTAACCTGCTGCGCCAGACCGCCATCACCGGCATTCTCGCCGTCGGCATGGTGTTTGTGATTATCTCCGCCGAAATCGACCTCTCCGTCGGCTCCATGATGGGCCTGCTGGGCGGTGCTGCGGCTATTTTTGACGTCTGGCTGGGCTGGCCGCTACCGCTGACCATTATCGTTACACTGGCGATGGGCCTGGTGCTCGGTGCCTGGAACGGGTGGTGGGTGGCCTATCGCAAAGTGCCGTCGTTTATCGTCACCCTGGCCGGGATGCTAGCCTTCCGCGGCATTCTGATTGGCATCACTAACGGCACCACCGTTTCCCCTACCAGCGCGGCCATGTCGCAGATTGGTCAAAGCTACCTGCCAAACGGCATTGGCTTTACCTTTGGCGCCATCGGGCTGATGGCATTTGTGGCCTGGCAATGGCGCGGGCGGATGCGCCGTCAGTCGATGGGGCTCGGTACACCAGCATCCAGCGGCGTGGTGGGGCGTCAGGCGCTGACGGCGGTGATTGTGCTAGGCGCCATCTGGTTGCTCAACGATTATCGCGGCGTTCCAACTCCGGTACTTCTCCTCACACTGCTGCTATTAGCAGGGATGTTTATGGCAACCCGCACCGCCTTTGGTCGGCGCATTTACGCCATCGGCGGCAATATCGAAGCGGCGCGTCTCTCCGGTATTAACGTTGAGCGCAATAAGCTTGCGGTGTTTGCCATTAATGGCCTGATGGTCGCAATTGCTGGGCTGATCCTTAGCTCACGCCTGGGGGCGGGTTCGCCGTCTGCCGGGAACATTGCCGAACTGGATGCTATTGCCGCCTGCGTTATCGGCGGAACCAGCCTGGCGGGCGGTGTCGGTAGCGTAGCTGGCGCGGTGATGGGGGCATTTATTATGGCTTCACTCGACAACGGAATGAGTATGATGGACGTGCCCACTTTCTGGCAATATATCGTCAAAGGTGCAATTTTATTACTTGCCGTCTGGATGGATTCCGCAACCAAACGGCGTGCTTGATTGCCCAGCCGTGGTGTTGCCGTTCCCCATGACGGCAACACCCCTCATGATTCACGAGGATCCCTGAACCATGTTTGGAAAACGTCACCGCGTGACGCTGCTATTCAATGCCAATAAAGCCTTTGACCGTCAGGTGGTTGAAGGCGTGGGCGAATACTTACAGGCGTCGCAATCTGAGTGGGATATCTTCATAGAAGAAGACTTCCGCGCACGTATCGAAAACATCAAAGAGTGGCTGGGCGATGGCGTTATCGCCGACTACGACGACCCGACTATCGAAGCGCTCCTGACCGACGTCAACGTCCCCATCGTCGGCGTAGGCGGCTCCTATCACCGCCAGGAGCAGTATCCTCCCGTTCACTATATCGCCACCGATAACTATGCGCTGGTTGAAAGCGCCTTTCTGCACCTGAAGGAAAAAGGGGTGCATCGCTTTGCGTTTTACGGGCTACCCTCCGCTAGCGGCAAACGCTGGGCCGAGGAGCGCGAATATGCCTTTAGCCAGATCGTCGCCAAAGAGAAATATCGCGGCGTCATCTACCAGGGCCAGCAGACCGCCCCGGAAAACTGGCAGCATGCGCAAAATCGGCTGGCCGATTGGCTGCAAACCCTCCCGCCGCAAACCGGCATTATTGCCGTTACCGACTCCCGCGCCCGCCATGTCCTGCAAGCCTGTGAGCATCTGCATATTCCGGTACCGGAGAAGCTGTGCGTGATTGGCATCGATAACGAAGAGTTGACGCGCTACCTCTCGCGCGTGGCCCTTTCCTCGGTGGCGCAAGGGGCCAGGCAGATGGGGTATCAGGCGGCGAAACTGATGCAACGACTGCTCGATAACGAAGTCCTGCCGCTCCAGCGCGTGCTGGTCCCTCCGATGCGGGTGATGGAGCGACGCTCCACCGACTACCGCTCTTTGAACGATCCGGCGGTAATTCAGGCGATGCACTACATTCGCAATAACGCCTGTAAGGGCATTAAGGTCGAGCAGGTGCTGGACTCGGTGGGTATATCCCGCTCAAACCTCGAGAAGCGTTTTAAAGAAGAGGTAGGGGAAACGATTCATGCGGTGATCCACAGCGAAAAGCTGGAAAAAGCCCGCAGCCTGCTGGTTTCAACCTCTCTGTCGATTAACGAGATCTCACAGATGTGCGGGTATCCCTCGCTGCAGTACTTCTATTCGGTGTTTAAGAAAGAGTACGACACCACACCAAAAGAGTATCGCGAGCAGCACAGCGAATCCTTGATTCAGACTTAAGCCAGAGACATAAAAAAAGGCCTTCCAGTGGAAGGCCTTTTTTCAATACCGCGCCGATTACATATGTGCAGCAATCAGACGCTGGTTGTCCTGGTACATCGCGAACAGGTAGTCGTTATAGCTTGAACCCTTGGTCGAATACCCTTTCAGCTTATGAATCATCGCCGTGGCGGTGAGTTCCTGATCCGACTTACGCATTTGGGCGCGAGATTTACGGAACGAGGCATAAGCCGGGTGCGTATTCAGGTTAGCTGCGTAGGCCTGAACGGACTCCTTTACGGAATCAAACTTGGTGTAACCATTCACTGAACCTGAGCCATTTTTACAGCCTTTCCCGCATTTCATGCCGAACAGGTTGTTATTGGCACGCGCCAGTTTAGAGGTACCCCAGCCGCTTTCAGCAGCTGCCATCGTTGCGACCATGCTGCCTGGGATAATATCAACACGCTCAAGCAGCGAGTTCCACGGCACCTTACGGGTGTTGCCGTTCCAGCTGACTTTGTAGCGCGCAGCGATATCTTTCAGACGCGCACGTTCAGACGGCGACCAACGGCCTTCGTACTGCTTAGAAACCAGCCAGTTACGATCGGCAGTGATAGCTGCATTTTGGCTTGTGATATAAGGCATTACCGTCCGGAGAAACGCTCTTTTCCTTGGGGTTCCGGAAGGGTATTTTCGCAAATCAGGAAGTGAACTGCTCTTTACACTATTGCGAGAATACTCTTGTTTACTGCTTGCCTTGCTATAACTTGCCTTTGTTACTTTTGGTGCCGTCGCCTTCGTATGTTTTGTTACCGAGGCTTTTTGATGCTTCGTTACCGTGTGTGTTGTTGCAAACACCCCACCTGAAAAAGTCCAGATGAGTAACATAAGTATCGCGGCCCCATATCGTCGAATGGGAGTCGATATCATTAGGTCTCCTGGTCGGATTTAATCATTCCAACGCCTTATTATTTCAAAAAATTGAGAGCTGAATCTCAAATTATAGCAAAAATACCCCGCCAACGCACGCTCAGGAAATAGTCCGATTCCGAATCGGCATGTGGACGCGATTCAGCATAAGACAAATTGCGCAGGCAAAATGTCAGCCACCTCTCATTTTAGTTCATTTTTTGACCTCTATCACTCAGCCCTGCTTCTCCTCCTTTTACCAGGATGAGTACAGCGCGATAAGCGACTGGCACACTAAGGAAAAATTCGTTGGCACAAGGATCCCGGAATGAAATTCGCCGCCCTGATACCGCTACTGATTCCCACTTTTGCTGGCGCAGCTAGCTGGTCCAGCGAGGGCTTTCCTGCTTTTTCAGCGGAAGGCACCGGCAAGTTCAGCAGCCAAAAAATGCTCGCTAAGGGTACTCGCCCGCTAAGACTGAATTTTGACCAACAGTGCTGGCAGCCCTCTTCACCCATTCGCCTCAACCAAATGTTGTCGCTGGAACCGTGCCAGGGCGAAGCGCCGCAGTGGCGTCTATTTCGTGACGGCAGTTACGTACTGGAGGTTGATACCCGCTCAGGAACACCCACGCTCACCATTGCGGTACAAAACGATGCCCAGGACGGCGCAAACACCATAGCCGTTCGCCAGTGCCCGCGCTGGGACGGCAAACCGCTGACGCTGGATGTCGCCAACACCTTCCCGGAAGGCAGCACCGTGCGCGATTTTTACAGCGGCCAGACGGCAACGGTAAAGCAGGGAAAGATCACGCTGCGCCCGGCCGATAACAGCAACGGCCTCCTGTTGCTTGAAAGCTTAGAGGTCTCCAGCACTGCGCCGTTTAGCTGGCACAACGCCACGGTCTATTTCGTACTGACCGACCGTTACGTCAACGGCGACCCAAGCAACGACCATAGCTATGGTCGTCATAACGACGGCATGCAAGAGATTGGCACCTTCCACGGCGGCGATCTGAAAGGCTTGACCAGCAAGCTCGACTATCTGCAAAAACTGGGGGTCAATGCGCTGTGGATTAGCTCTCCGCTCGAGCAGATCCACGGCTGGGTTGGCGGTGGCACAAAAGGCGACTTCCCGCATTATGCCTATCACGGCTACTACACCCAGGACTGGACGCGTCTGGACGCCAATATGGGTACCGAAGACGACCTGCGTGCGTTGGTGGATGGCGCACATCAGCGCGGCATACGCATTCTGTTTGACGTGGTGATGAACCACACCGGCTACGCTACCCTTGCCGATATGCAGCAGTACCAGTTCGGCGCGCTCTATCTTAAAGGCGATGACATCACCAAAACGCTGGGCCAGCGGTGGACGGACTGGAAGCCAGGCCCTGGCCAGACCTGGCATAGCTTTAACGATTACATCAACTTTAGCGATAAAGCCGCGTGGGAAAAATGGTGGGGCAAAGCGTGGGTCCGCACCGATATTGGTGATTACGACAACCCCGGGTTTGATGATTTAACCATGTCGCTGGCATTCCTGCCGGACCTCAAGACCGAGTCCACCACGCCGAGCGGGCTGCCGAATTTCTACCGCAACAAGCCGGATACCCACGCCAGCGCCATCGAGGGCTTTACGCCACGCGACTATCTGACTCACTGGCTCAGCCAATGGGTGCGCGACTACGGTATTGACGGTTTCCGCGTGGATACCGCCAAACACGTTGAGATGGCCGCCTGGCAGCAACTCAAAGCGCAATCTATCGAGGCGCTAGCCGAGTGGAAGAAAGCCAACCCGCAAAAAGCGCTCGACGCAGCGCCGTTCTGGATGACCGGCGAAGCCTGGGGACACGGCGTAATGGAGAGCGAGTACTACCGCCACGGTTTTGATGCGATGATCAACTTCGATTACCAGGATCAGGCGGCAAAAGCTACCGACTGCCTGGCCAATATCGATATGACCTGGCAGCAGATGGCCGACAAGCTGCAAAGCTTCAACGTCTTAAGCTACCTATCATCACACGATACCCGCCTGTTCCGCGAAAAAGGCAATAACGCCGCTGAACTGTTGCTGCTTGCTCCCGGCGCTGTGCAGATCTTCTACGGTGATGAGTCCAATCGTCCCTTTGGGCCAACCGGCTCAGACCCGCTACAGGGCACTCGCTCACAGATGAACTGGCAGGACGTCACCGGTCAATCCGCCGCCGCGGTCACACACTGGCAAACGCTGGGCCAGTTCCGCGCCCGTCACCCTGCTATCGGCGCGGGCAAGCAAACCACTCTTACTCTCCCACAAGGCTATGGTTTTGTTCGTCAAATGGGTGGAGATAAAGTGATGGTCGTCTGGGCTGGTAAGCCATAATTTTTTCTTATCATGGCCCGCATTTATCATACGGGCTTCTTTAGAATAAATGACTACATAAACACAAATATCACGCGTTATCCGCTAAAGTACCTTCCGCGAGGTCATTTGCACCCCATCGTCAGTGGCGTTATCGTTATCGGCTTCACAGAACAAGCAATAGAAGCTCGGCTATGACATTTTCACTTTTTGGCGACAAATTCACCCGCCATTCGGGCATTACCCGCCTGATGGAAGACCTCAACGACGGTTTACGCACTCCAGGTGCCATCATGCTAGGCGGCGGTAACCCGGCGCAGATCCCTGAGATGAACGCGTACTTCAATAATCTACTGGCGGAGATGCTGGAAAGCGGCAAAGTCTCTGAAGCGCTGTGTAATTACGATGGTCCTCAGGGCAAAAATGAACTGCTCGTCGCCCTGGCCGATATGCTGCGCAATGAATTAGGTTGGGAGATCGGTCCACAGAATATTGCACTAACAAATGGCAGCCAAAGCGCGTTTTTCTACTTGTTCAATCTGTTCGCCGGACGACGTGCGGACGGTTCTACTCGCAAAGTGCTGTTCCCGTTAACGCCAGAGTACATTGGCTATGCGGATTCCGGCCTCGAAGACGATCTGTTTGTCTCTACCCGCCCGCACATTGAACTGCTCCCGGAAGGGCAGTTTAAGTATCACGTCGATTTCGATAATTTACCGATCGGTGAAGACACCGGGATGATCTGCGTTTCACGCCCGACCAACCCAACGGGTAACGTGATCACCGACGATGAACTGAAACAGCTCGATGCATTGGCCAACCAGCACGGCGTCCCGCTGGTTATCGATAATGCCTACGGTGTTCCTTTCCCAGGAATCATCTTTAGCGAGGCGCGCCCGCTGTGGAACCCGAACACCGTGCTGTGCATGAGCCTGTCCAAACTCGGCCTGCCGGGTAGCCGCTGCGGCATCATCATTGCCAACAAGTCGATTATCACCGCCATCAGCAATATGAACGGTATCATCAGCCTTGCGCCGGGCGGCATTGGGCCGGCGATCATGTGCGAAATGATTAAGCGCCACGATCTGCTGCGACTGTCAGAAACGGTCATCAAGCCGTTCTACTACCAGCGAGTTCAGGAGACCATCGCCATCCTTCGCCGCTATTTACCGGAAGAGCGCTGCCTCATCCATAAGCCTGAAGGGGCCATCTTCCTGTGGCTGTGGTTTAAAGATTTGCCGATTACCACCGAAGTGCTTTATCAGCGTCTGAAAAAACGCGGCGTCCTGATGGTGCCCGGTGATTTCTTCTTCCCTGGGCTGGATAAACCCTGGCCGCATACCCACCAGTGTATGCGCATGAACTATGTGCCGGAGCCGGATAAAATTGAAGCCGGTGTCAAAATTCTTGCTGAAGAAATTGAATTAGCCTGGAATGAACAGCGTTAAAATATAATATATCAGCCTCCAAAATATGGAGGCTGATATTTTTCTGTGATCTGCATTGTTATTTTTGAAAAAGAAAATAGAAATACATCCTCACTACCCCACTCGGATTACTCCCAATTTCAGCCTGCTATTTTATTACCACTAAACACTCGCACCCATTATTCATCATTGCTTAATATGTTAAGTATGGAGTAACAGCATGTTTCTCAAGAGCATATTTATTTACATAGCAGACTTTGTTTATGCTTAAGTTAAATCAGAGTTTTCCATACTTTCGTATGAAAAGAAACGCCCCATGCAAGGCTTAATTTTCACCATACACTGACTAATACGCACTCGGCGTTTTTAACTGGTGGAGATAAGATCATGGCCTCTAAAAAAATTAGCCAATTAAGCATAATTGCTATGGCGGTGCTTCTTGCTTTCTCACTCTCTGCCTGTAGCGGAAGCGGCGGGGGTTCACATTCAACGGCCAAAAACGGTACCACTTCGGGTAGCGGTTCTGGCGGTGGAGACGGCTCCGGCGGCGGCGATGGTAGCGGCGGCGGGAACGGTAATGGCAACTCGGGTAGCGGCAGCCAAACCGCTGGCAGCAGCATTCTGGGTGAAACCGGGAAAGCGGTATCCGGCGTGGGCGATACGTTGGGCGGTCTGGGTAGTCAGTTGACCAGCACGGCGGGCAACAACCCGGTCACCTCAACCATTTCAACTACCGTCACCGGCGTGGGTAACGCGGTCGATACCTTAGGAACCGGCGTAACCAACGGCGTTGGGAACTCATCAAACCCTAACGGCGTGGGGACGACGCTGCAGGGCACCACCAGTACCGTTACGGTGCTGGGGAATACGGTATCCGGCGTGGGTAGCAACCTGTCCACCAGCACCTCCGGCACTCCGGTTGCTGGGGTGACAGGGCTGGTCGGCAACGTGGTGAATAGCGCGGGTCAGATTGTCAGCAGCACCGGCACAGGCTTAACCAGCACCCTGCAAAGCCCAGGTGCCGTCGCCGCCACAACTGGCGTGACTTCCGTCGTCAATAACACGCTTTCTGGGGTCCAGGGCGTTACTCAGGGCGTCGGGACAACGACCGGTTTAGGCACTCCGGTTAACGGTCTGCTCACCCAGGTGGGTACCACCGTAAGCGGGCTTGGTAACAACGTCAGCACCTCAACGCCGGCACTGGGCGGCGTCGGGCAGGTGGTCACTAGCGTTGGGAATATCGTAACGGATGCCGGTGGCTTAGTGAAACCTACCGGCACCCAGACCAGCAGCGGTGGCCTGCTGGCGAGCGCTTCACTGGGCGGCACGGTCAGTTCATTAACCAATACGCTCAACGTCAGCACCTCTGCTAACGCCAGCGCCAGCAGCTCTTCAACCACTACCACGACCAGTCCTTTAGGTGGTCTGCTTAGCGGGTTAACGTTAAAAAAATAAGCTATATATTTATTAATGCTTTCCGTGCCCCCGCAATGGGGGCACGTTTTTCAGCAGAATAACAATAATCATCCTTGCACAATAAAATACACAAGGAACGCGTCATGAAAACGACCCTGGCTTATGCGCTATCGGGGGTTGTTCTGCTTAATATAGCCAGAGCAGACACATTACCCGCATTGATTGACCCCAATAACCCGGCAAAAGCGGAACATAACAGCACGCCACAAGCCCCTCCTACAGCAGCCCCGAGTTTAACCGTAAGCGTTCCTAAAAATAAATTAACGCCGGAAACGCTTATTAAAGTCGATCATATTCAATTTATTGGCGGCACGGTATATCCGTTAAAAGAGCTCTTGCAGCCTTTTGTTCCCTATGCACGCAAACAGGTTCCGTTAAAAACGCTGGTCGGGCTTATTAATGATATTACGCTGCGCTACCGCGCTGACGGCTATCCGCTCTCCTACGCGTGGCTTCCGGATGACAACTTTCATGACGGCACGATCAAAATCGTTCTGGTGGAAGGCTATGTTGCGCACAGCGACATTCAAAGTAATAACCCCAACCTGGCAGAGCGCTTAAAGCGGCTCGCCGCCAAAATCATGGCCGAGAAGCCGCTGACACAGGCAACCTTCGACCGCTATACCCAGTTGATGACCCGTACCCCCGGCGTCACCGTCGATGCCAGCGCGCAACTGCCGCAAAACATCTATGGCGCCGCGGCCATGCAGGCTAAAAGTATTCAGCCGCATATCTGGGATATTTCATCGACCATTGATACCCGTCGCAGCCAGAACATGGCCTTCGTCACCGGGTCGCTGAGCAACTTAACCAGCTATGGCGATCAGCTCGGGCTGGCGACATTGATTCCACTCGACAGCTCAACGCGGAAATCCTATTTAGGGTTGAACTATCAACAGTTCCTGACCGACGACGGGCTGATGATGCAGCTCAAAGGCAGCTTCTACCGCGACAACCCACGGGACTATACGCCGTTACAGTACTACTCGGGCGGCTACTTAGATTCCCGGCAGGAAACCACGCAATATAACGGCGGCGCGATGTTCAGCTATCCGATTATCTTAACCGGCAAGCAGCAGCTCAACGTCAATGGAGGCATCGACTACACCGACCGCCGGAATGACAACCACATCCGCCAGGTTGAGAACACACAAACGGTCGATAGCCTCGATCTCAAAAGCCACGTTCGCTACCCGGCATTTGAGTTCGGCATCAACGGCCTGCAGGCGTTTGACCGCGCCAGCATTAACGGCAAGCTGACGCTGCGTCAGGGCGTGGATATTTCATCAATGGCGGATGCCGCGCCGGCTTTCGGCAACGATCTCTCCTTCACGCTATGGAAAAGCAATATTGATGCGGCCTGGATGATCACCGACAAATGGCGGCTCTCCACCTCAATGGAGGGCGACTGGTCAGATAACGACTTGCCCGAACCCGAACGCATCAGCTTCGGCGCCCAGCGCTTTGGCCGCGGATATCAGGACGGAGAAGCCAGCGGTGACTACGGATACGGCGGGCAGCTTGAGCTGCGCTACGTGCATCCGATCAAAGAGAACAGCTGGGTTGCCACCGTGCAGCCGTACGTGCTGACCGACACCGCCCAGACCTGGTTCAACGCGCCGGGGTTGCCGCATCAGCGGCTTGCGTCTGTTGCCACCGGGGTGATGTTTGGCGATAACAAGCACTACAGCGTGACGGTCGAGGCCGCGCGCCCGGTGGGCGATGTGCCCACCGACAGCCACAATCGTGACTGGCGCTACAGCCTGACGTTCAGCTGGAACTTCAACAACCTACATTAATCCCGATACCGGGCGCTGGCTGACGTCAACACAGGCCAGCGCTCCCGTCGGACAGGCCGCCACACAGGCGGGGCCTTCTTCGCGGTGACGACATAAATCGCACTTTATCGCCTGCGGTCGTCGCCCCTGCACGCTGACGTTCATCGCCCCAAAAGGGCACGCCAGCATACAGCTCTTACAACCGATGCACAGTGCCTGCTGAACAGCAACCACGCCGTTTTCACGCTGGATCGCGCCGGTGGGGCACACGTTACTGCACGGCGCATCCTCACACTGATGGCAGGCCACCGCCGTGGAAAACGTCCCGCCCTTCACCACCCGAATGCGAGGAAGAAACGCCTCGCGCGAGACGCTAGCACACGCCTGTTCATCCTGATGCGCCACTACGCAGGCCACTTCACAGGTTCGACAGCCAATGCACTTTAAAGAATCAGCGACAATAAACGGGTTCATTCCCCACTCCGTTGCGAGAGATAAACCCTAAGAGTGCCAGAGCGGCGAGGCGATATGCTTTGATCCGAGGTGGGGAATGGGCATTTTTTGATAAATGCCAGAGTCAATTCAGTCGTTTGCCTCAGGCCGAATTGATATGTTCCTTACAGTACCGCCGCTTCCACGCGGCGGGCGTCAGCCCGGTGTGCTTACGGAAAATTTGTCGGAAATACCCCACATCGGCAAAACCGCACTGCTCGGCCACTTCTTTTAGTGAGCCTGCATGGTTACTCAGCAGCTTCTCCGCCGCCTTTACCCGCTGGCGATGGATGGCTTCGGTGATGGTGAGGTGGAAAACGCGGCGATAAACGCGCCCCAGATAGTCTGCGTTGCAGTGCAACTCCCGCGCCAGCATGGAGGTCGACAGCGGGAGATGGTAGCGCGTGTGGATCACCTGCTGGGCTTTCCATGCCAGCGCCGCGCCGCCTTCATCCTTTGGCTCCGCCTGCTGCGCCGAAAGCGAAATATGCTGCAATATCAACAGTAAAATCAGTTCAAGCGAGGCGTTGCGCTGAATTTTTTCCTGCTCGTTGAGAAACTGGCGAAACAACGATGTCAGGTAATGAGGGTCGTGTAGCGTGGTCTGCTGAGGGATAGCTAACTGCATTAACAGCGGGTGCGGCGATGCCGAGGCGCTAATCTCGAAATGCAGCCAGTAGAATTTCAGGTCGGCGGGAAAATCCTCGATACCAACGTGTCGGCGACCGGGCCAGAGCAACAGGCTATCGCCCGCGGCAACGTGAAAAATTCGCTCCTCCTCCTGAATCGCTAATGTCCCTTTTTCAACAAACAGCACCTCCCACGAACGCAGCCTGCGGGCCGGATGCCGACCCACGCCCCGGGAGATAAACAGCCCACCGTTTTGCACCTTAATCGGAAGCGCTATGGATAGATTGAGCATAAATATTAATAATCCCGCTTGTTCGCCAAAAACAAACACCCTTTCTATTTGATTATTAACAATTAAAATCGTTTATGCTCGATCACCTTCACACTTTTCTAATCAAGTCGGAATTACCCACTTTTTATACTTCTTTGTGACCTTGTTGGTCACCGTTTTCCAGGCAAAATTAAACAGGTCATGACACTACAACAATATCCCTACTAAAAGCAGACATCTCCACACTGCGAGGAGCATCCCATGACCGCTACACCCATTTCCACCAGCGAGGTTGTGCCGGGTACCCTGGACGAGAAGTTAACCGTTCGGGAGAAAATCGGCTACGGCCTTGGCGATGCAGGCGGCACCGTCATTACCTGTCTCATCGGCAACTT
Source organism: Kluyvera sp. EC_51 (assembly GCF_019584505.1). Classification (NCBI taxonomy): domain Bacteria; kingdom Pseudomonadati; phylum Pseudomonadota; class Gammaproteobacteria; order Enterobacterales; family Enterobacteriaceae; genus Kluyvera; species Kluyvera sp. EC_51. The sequence goes on from NZ_VDAG01000104.1 coordinate 97,631, forward strand.
TCTCACCTTTTTCTACACCGACGTTTTTGGCCTGACGCCCGCGGTCGTTGGTACGCTATTTATGGTACTTCGCGTTTTTGATGCGATTTCCGACCCGATTATGGGCGTGGTCGCAGACCGTACCCGCAGCCGCTGGGGGCGCTTTCGCCCATGGCAGCTGTGGATTGCGGTTCCCATTGCCATCGTCGGCGTGCTGACCTTTACCGTGCCCGATGCCAGCATGGGCGTAAAAATTGCCTGGGCCTTCGGTACCTATCTGCTGCTCTCCATTAGCTACACCGCCATTAACGTCCCTTATTGCGCGCTGATTAACACCATGACGACGCGCCATAGCGAGGTGATCTCCTGCCAGGCCTGGCGCTTTGTACTGTGCGGCGTGGCGGGCTTTTTGGTCTCCGTCGGCCTGCCGTGGTTGGTGAACGTACTGGGTCAGGGCAACAGCGCTCAGGGCTATCAGTATGGCGTGGGCATCCTCTGCGCGATTGCCGCCGTGATGTTCCTGTGCTGCTTCTTCTGGGTTCGCGAGCGCGTTTCGCTGGACATGATGGGCAAATTCACCCTGCGTGAACACATCGCCGGGCTGCGTAAAAACGACCAACTGCTGCTGATGCTGCTGATGTCCTTCCTGCTGATCAACGTGTTTAATATTCGCGGCGGCGGCTATATGTACTTCATCACCTACGTCCTCGGCGGCTCTACCGGCTACACCTCGCTGTTCTTCACCATGGTGACCTTCGCGTCTATTTTCGGTTCGGTGATCATCAACTTCCTGTCGCGCCGCTTTGATACCGTCAAACTGTACTACCACACCAACCTGGTACTGGCGGCGCTCGCCGTGCTGATGTGGTTCTTACCGACCGGGGCCGCCTACCAGACGCTATGGCTGGCGGTTATCCTCGGCAACGGCATCATTCTGGGCTTTACGCTGCCGCTGCACTTCTCCCTGATGGCCTTCTCCGATGATTACGGCGAGTGGAAAACCGGCGTGCGTTCATCCGGCATGAACTTCGCCTTCAACCTGTTTTGTATCAAGCTCGCCTGGGCATCCAGCGCCGGCATCATCAGCCTGGTGTTTATCTACGTCGCCTATCAGCCGGGCGCAGGCAATCAAACCGCCTCGTCACTGGCCGGGATCACCGCCACCGAGACGCTGTTACCGGCGCTGTTCCACCTGCTGCTGGCGTTCTCCATCCGCGCCTGCAAGCTCACTAACCCAATGATGTCGCGCATTGCTACCGACCTGCGCGCGCGTCACGTTTCGTCCTGAGGAGTTTGTCATGTCCGCTATGGAAGTCGATTTGCATACCTTGAAAGTGAATGACCCGTTTTTCGCCCAGTACCAGCAGTTGGTGCGCGATGTGGTGATCCCGTATCAATGGGATGCGCTGAATGACCGGATAGACGACGCTGAGCCGAGCCACGCAATAGAGAATTTCCGCATCGCCGCCGGGCAGCAGGAGGGGGAATTTTACGGCATGGTCTTCCAGGACAGCGACGTAGCGAAATGGCTGGAAGCCGTCGCCTGGTCGCTATGCCAAAAGCCAGATGCCGAGCTTGAACGCACCGCCGATGAAGTCATCGAACTGGTGGCCGCCGCCCAGTGCGAAGACGGCTATCTCAACACCTACTTTACGGCGAAAGCGCCTGATGAACGCTGGACCAACCTGGCCGAATGCCACGAGCTTTACTGTGCCGGACATATGATAGAAGCGGGCGTAGCCTTCTTCCAGGCCACCGGCAAGCGCCGCCTGCTCGAGGTGGTATGCCGCCTGGCTGACCATATCTACCAGGTCTTTGGCACCGGTGAGCAGCAGATCCACGGCTATCCGGGCCACCCAGAGATCGAACTGGCGCTGATGCGTCTGTACGAAGTGACTCAGGAGTCACGCTACATGGCGCTGGTCAATTATTTCGTCGAAGAACGCGGCAAGCAGCCGCACTTCTATGACGACGAGTACGAAAAACGCGGTCACACCTCCTACTGGCATACCTACGGCCCGGCCTGGATGGTGAAAGATAAAGCCTACAGCCAGGCGCACCAGCCGCTTGCCGAGCAGCAAACCGCTATCGGCCATGCGGTGCGCTTTGTCTACCTGATGACCGGCGTGGCGCACCTTGCCCGGCTAAGCCATGACGAAAGTAAACGCCAGGACTGTCTGCGCCTGTGGAACAACATGGCGCAGCGTCAGCTGTACATTACTGGCGGCATCGGTTCACAAAGCAGCGGGGAAGCCTTTAGCAGCGACTACGACCTGCCGAACGACACGGTCTACGCCGAAAGTTGCGCCTCGATTGGCCTGATGATGCTCGCCCGCCGCATGCTGGAAATGGAAGGCGACAGCCAGTATGCCGACGTTATGGAACGCGCCCTGTACAACACGGTGCTTGGCGGTATGGCACTGGACGGGAAACACTTCTTCTACGTTAACCCGCTGGAAGTGCACCCGAAAACGCTGCAGTTTAACCACATCTACGATCACGTGAAGCCCGTGCGCCAGCGCTGGTTCGGCTGCGCCTGCTGCCCACCGAATATCGCCCGTGTACTGACGTCAATCGGCCACTATATCTATACGCCACGCGAAGATGCGCTGTACGTGAACCTCTACATTGGCAACAGCGTAGAAGTGCCGGTGGGCGACCAAACGCTGCGCCTGCGCATTAGCGGCAACTATCCGTGGCAGGAGCAGGTCAAGGTAGCCATTGATTCACCGGATCCGCTGACCCACACGCTGGCGCTGCGTCTGCCTGACTGGTGCAGCGCGCCGCAGGTGGCGCTGAACGGCCGTGATGTCGCCGGGACGGTGAAAAAAGGCTATCTGCATATCAGCCGCACCTGGGTTGAGGGCGATACGCTCACCCTGACAATGCCGATGCCGGTGCGCCGCGTCTACGGTAACCCGCTGGTGCGCCACGTCGCTGGGAAAGTCGCCGTGCAGCGTGGGCCGCTGGTCTACTGCCTGGAGCAGGCCGATAACGGTGAAGAACTGCATAACCTGTGGCTGCCGGATAACGCAGTGTTTACCGAGCTGGAAGGCAAAGGCATTTTCGCCCACAAGGTTTTGCTGCAGGCGCAAGGCGTGAAGTACGCCACGCGCCATCCAGAACAACAATCACTTTGGCATTACGATACGGCACCTGCCGAACGCCAGACACAGACGCTGACCTTTATTCCGTGGTTTAGCTGGGCTAACCGTGGCGAGGGGGAGATGCGTATTTGGGTTAACGAAGAAAAGTCAGCGGAGATGTAACCATTGTAGCCCGGACGAGGCGTGAATACGCCGACTCCGGGTTCTCCCCGGCGGCGCTGCGCTTGGCCGGGCTACAGGCACAAAAAAAGCAGAACGCGAGCGTTCTGCTTTTTTTTAACGCCGAGTCCGAATTACATCGCCGCGCGGAAAATCGCCATGATCTCTTCGTGGGTGGCCTGGATAGGGTTAGTGAAACCGCACGCGTCTTTCAGTGCGTTGGTTGCCAGCACCGGGATATCCTCTTCTTTCACGTTCAGGTCACGCAGGCCAGCAGGAATATTCACCTGACGCGCCAGTTTACGGATCGCATCAACGCATGCCGCCGCGCCCTGCTCGTCGTTCATCGCGCTCACGTCGATATTCATCGCTTTCGCGCAATCGCGCAGACGTGCAGCAGCCACTTTGCTGTTGAACACCTGAACGTGCGGCAGCAGTACCGCGTTGCAAACGCCGTGCGGCAGGTCGTAGAAACCGCCCAGTTGGTGCGCCATGGCGTGAACGTAGCCCAGGGAAGCATTGTTGAACGCCATGCCCGCCAGGAACTGCGCATAGGCCATCGCTTCACGCGCTTCGCTATTGCTGCCCTGTTCAACGGCAGTCGGCAGGTTTTCAACAATCATGGTGATCGCTTTCAGCGCACACGCATCGGTAATCGGCGTTGCGGCGATAGAAACGTAGGCTTCGATAGCATGAGTCAGCGCATCCATACCGGTGGCGGCAGTCAGCCCTTTCGGCATGCCTTCCATCAGGGAGGAGTCGTTAACGGACAGCACTGGCGTCACATGTTTGTCGACAATCGCCATTTTGATATGACGCGTCACGTCGGTGATGATGCAGAAACGGGTCATTTCAGACGCCGTACCCGCGGTAGTGTTAATCGCGATCATCGGCAGCTGCGGTTTTGCAGAGCGGTCAACGCCTTCGTAATCACGGATATCGCCGCCGTTGGCTGCCACCAGCGCGATCCCTTTCGCGCAGTCGTGCGGGGAACCACCGCCCAGGGAGATGACGCAATCGCAATCATTGGCGCGCAGCATTTCCAGACCTTCTTCAACGTTAACCGTCGTTGGGTTCGGATGAGTACCATCAAATACCACGCTCAGAATGTCGAATTCCTGCAGACGTTTCTGGATATCGCCCGCGACACCTAGCTTATTCAGCACCGCATCGGTGACAATCAGCGCACGGCGATAGCCATACGCTTTCATTGTATTCATTGCGTCATTCAACGCGCCATTACCGATGACATTCACTGATGGAATGAAAAAAGTCGATGCAGCCATGATAGTTCCTTTATTTAATAAGCAGGCTCCCGAGGCTATAGCAATATTTATCGAGAAAACCCGATCAAGTTGGCATTTTTATCCATGAATAAAATAAAAAGCACGCCATGTTATTGTTTATGGTGTGCTTTTTAGAGTTTTATATATCTATGTATTTTATTTGATATCTTTTCGCATTGATTTGTTAATTTTTATTATCCGGGAACAATAGCGCATCGCGTAATAAGTGGTCGTTGCCACGGCGGCGGGTAAAACCAATACGGTTAAAATATTCCAGTATCTGAATCGCCAGCTTACGGCCGACGTTGAGCTTATCGCGGAAATCCGCCGCGCAGGTCGAGCCTTTTTCCTGGTCGAGCTCGCGGATCATGCTCGCAAAGGTCACAATCCGGTCATTGCGATAATAGCGGTCTTTGACAATCGCGGTGATCATCCCCTGCTGCGCCGCCAGGCGTAACACGCTGCGCATGGTGTTCTCATCGGTAGCCGTTTGCGTCGCCAGGTCACGCACCCACCACGGCTCGTCGCCAAACAACGGCGCGGCTTTCTGCCATACCGCCTGCTGTTCATCGGTAAAGCCCGCTTTATGGTCCGGCAGATGCAGCCAACCGTGGTGGCTGGCAATCACGCCGCTTTCACGCATTTGCTCGATAAGCGTCAGCACCAGCGCTTCATCTTCCATCGGTAACGCAATGCGGCGTAAGCGCTCGCGCCCCGGGCCCGGCTCATCTTTGTGCTGCTCATGATAAATCGCCAGCGCGTCCAGCAGTTTGCGCTGCCAGCGGGCCGCCAGCGGCGCATCCAGCAGGCTGTCGCCCGCGAGAATAAAGCCCGGCTGAGCAATCAGCTTCTCAAGGCCCTGGGGACTCAACTGACGCGCCCAGGCAAAATCACGCAGATTAACGGCATCGCGGGTGAGATGCACCGCCAGCGCCTGCGCATCTTCTTTGGCCAGCGCCAATGCGGCAATCCACGCCAGATATTCAGGTTTACGCTTGCCGCGACGCGGCGAATTGAGCGTCACCACGCGTGCCCCGGCCAGCGTCACTTTTGCCGAGATATCGCGCAGTACCAGACGGTCGTTATCCGCCAGCCACAGCGGTGCATCGAGCACCAGTTCGGCCAGATTATCTTCCAGCAACGACACGCGCCCGGTGATATGGCTCGCCGCATGGTGAATATGCAACGGCTGCCACTGGGTCAGCGGTACGTGGCTTTGCAGTTCGACAATCACCCGTTCAGACGGCGCAGGCGGCGCTTCGCTCAGCAGCCAGTCACCACGGTTAAGATCTTCTTTTTGCGCGGCACCGGCGATATTCAGCGCAATACGTTGGCCACCGTGGGCCTGTTCGACAGGCTGATTCTGCGCATGCAGGCCGCGCACGCGCATCGGCGTGTCCATGCCGGTGAGCCACAGCGTGTCGCCCACGCGCACATCGCCCGACAGCGCCGTACCGGTCACCACCAGCCCCGCGCCTTTAACGGTAAACGCGCGGTCAATCGCCAGACGAAAACGCTGGTTTTCTGGATGTTCGCGGGCAGTCAGCTGGCGCAAATGGTCGCGCAGCGCATCAATACCGCGGTTTTCCGTCGCGGCGGTTTCAAACAGCGTCGCCTGCTCAAAGCCGTATTCACACAGAACATCGGCAACTTCACGGCGAACCTCTTCAATACGCGCGGCATCAACGCGGTCGACCTTGGTTAAGGCGACGGTCAGCGTCGGGTTACCGGTCAACTGAAGAATCGCCAGATGCTCACGCGTTTGTGCCATCACGCCGTCATCGCATGCCACCACCAGCAGGGCATGGTCAATGCCGCCAACACCTGCCAGCATATTGGAGAGGAATTTTTCATGCCCGGGGACGTCGATAAAGCCCAGCACACGCCCATCCGGCTGCGGCCAGTAGGCGTAACCGAGGTCAATCGTCATACCGCGGGATTTCTCTTCCGGCAGGCGGTCGGCGTTAATGCCGGTGAGCGCCTGCAGCAGGGTGGTTTTGCCGTGGTCTACGTGACCGGCGGTGGCAATAATCATTTCAGCAACATCTCCAGGAATCGGGGTTCATCTTCAAGGCAGCGTAAATCAAGCCACAGACGCCCATCATAAATACGGCCAATGACCGGAACGGGCAGGCTGCGCCAGGCGCTGGAAAGCGCCTCCAGCCGGCTACCTCTGCCATCCAGCGGCGTCAGCGCAATCGCGGCGCTCAGCAGGCTTTCAGACGGCAGCGAACCGCTACCAATCTGCGACGCGCACGGCATGACCTGCACCGCAAACTCATCGCCATAGCGCTGCTGCAGCGGCTCGCGCAGGCGTAACGCCTGCTGGTGAATCTCTTCCGCCGGGCGGCTTAGCAGACGCAGCGTCGGCAGCTCTGCCGCCAGTTTTTCCGGGTGCAAATAGAGGCGCAGCGTGGCTTCCAGCGCGGCGAGCGTCATTTTATCGGCGCGCAGCGCACGTTTAAGCGGGTGCTGCTGTAACTGGGCTATCAGCGCCTTTTTACCAACGATAATCCCGGCCTGCGGGCCACCGAGCAGTTTGTCGCCGGAGAAGCTGACCAGGCTGACGCCTGCGGCAATCATCTCCTGCGGCATGGGTTCTTTCGGCAGACCGTAGCGGCTGAGATCGATAAGCGAACCGCTGCCGAGATCGGCAACTACCGGTACACCGAGCTCGCGGCCAATTTCCGCCAGCTCCGCTTCTTCTACCGATTTGGTAAAGCCTTCAATGCTGTAGTTGCTGGTATGCACCTTCATCAGCAGCCCGGTGTTGTCGTTGAAGGCCTGACGGTAATCTTTCGCGTGAGTGCGGTTGGTGGTGCCGACTTCATGCAGCACACAGCCCGCCTGACGCATCACGTCGGGAATGCGAAACGCTCCGCCAATCTCCACCAGCTCACCGCGTGAAACCACCACTTCTTTCCCGCTCGCCGTTGCCGCCAGCATCAGCAGCACCGCCGCCGCGTTGTTGTTCACGATGCAGGCATCTTCCGCACCGGTTAAACGGCACAGCAGGTCGGCCAGCGCGCGGTCACGGTGGCCTCGCCCCGCACCGTCGAGATCGTACTCCAGCGTCACCGGGTCACGCATTGCCTGGGTGACGGCATCAATCGCCGCCTGCGCCTGCTGCGCGCGCCCGAGGTTGGTGTGCAGCACGGTACCCGTCAGGTTGATGACCGGGCGTAATGCGCTTTGCGCATCGCGGTTCAAACGGCACAGCGTCTCCTGCGCCCAATTTTCGCACCAGGCGGGAAGCGTCTGCTGCTCGCGAATGCAAAGGCGCGCCTCGTCCTGCATCTGGCGGAGCTGTTCCACCACCTGCGAGTGACCATGGGTATCGAGTAAACGGGCAAAAGCGGGATCGCGAAGCAGGCGATCGGTCGCCGGAAGCTGACTGTAGAGCGAACGGGTATCGGTAGTCATGAATAGGCCTGACGGTTAAATGTTACCCCTCCCGACGGGAGAGGGAGTCATAAGGGAGGGATTGTACAATGTACAGCGGCTCCGCGTTATAGCGTTCAATCAAGCCTTTGGCGGTTCGGTGCGCGCAAAGCTTTCACGCAGGAAGAGCGTTTCGGCGAGCTTCACCAGATTTGGCCTTTCCACGCACCAGCCCGGCGCAATGCGGCGGAAGTTCAGGTAACCAATCGCACAGGCAATCGCGATGGTGGCCAGGTTGAGGGTGTCGGTTTTTAGCATACCGTCGGCCAGATAGCCTTCCAGCGCATCCAGGCTGCGGCGAATTTTTTCACGCTGGCGCAGCACTTCGGCTTCCGACTGCTGCGCGGCTGGGCGAGCCTGTTCACGTACGGAGGCCAGGCCAGCATCCATAATGCCGTCAGCCAGCGATTCCATCTGACGTACTTTCAGCGCGGCTAGCGGGTCACGCGGCACCATCTCCGGCGCAACGCCCAACAGCTCGATGTACTCGGCGATAATCGGTGAGTCGAACCAGCACTCGCCGTCATCCGTCACCAGCGCGGGCACTTTACCCAGCGGGTTGTACTGCGCCACGCCGTTTTCAGCGTTGTAGGGCTGTTCGTTAACAAACTCAAAGGCGATCCCCTTTTCCAGTAAGAGGACCGATATTTTGCGTACAAATGGGCTGGTGTAGCTGCCGACCAGTTTCATTATCATCTCCTTTGCGCCAACAAAGAGATCAGTATGGCTCAGGCAGCCGCGTTCGCCCTCTGCTTTTTACCCGTCTAGTGATCCAGATAGAGATAATGCATCCAGCTGGTCATACGCAGCAGGACTTTACGCATTACCGAGACGTGGGCGAAATGGTCAGAGTAAACGGCAACCTGCGCGTAGATACCGTCCGGCAGTGAATCCACCTCTTCGTTAGGGTCTAAATCAATCAGCGCCATGACGCCGTCCGTCCCCGGCACCACCGTCAGCGATTGCAGCGCCCCCTGCGCCTGATACGAGCCCCCGGGCACCACCGGCAGTATGCTGGCGAGCTTACCGTGGAACACCTGGCCGGGCAGCGCGTTAAACACCACTTCAGCATCATCGCCCGCTTCCAGTCGCAGCAGCGAGTTCTGGCGGAACTGCGCCACTATCTGCCGTTTTTGTTCCGGGATAAACACCATCACCGGGCGCAGCGGCAGTGCGGCGGCGTAGGTACCTGGGCGAATCAGCACCTGCGTGGCGTAGCCGTCGCTCGGAGCGCGAACCACCGTCTGGTCGAGGTTATATTTGGCTTCCGCCAACTGTGCGCGCAGGCTGACAATCTGCGACTGCTCACCGTTGACCATGCTGTCCAGTTGGCTCTTAATTTGCGACTGCTCAGCAACCGAGCCTTTGACCATCGCATCCTGGGCCAGATAGTTCTGCCGGGCGTTGTCGATATCGCTTTCGGAGAAAGGGTTCACCCGTGCCTGGCTGCCCTTGAGATAGCGCTGGTAGTCTTTGTACAAGCGGTCACGCTCTGCGGAAACCCGCGTGGTATTGGCCTGCGCTTCGGAAAGCTGGCCCTTCAGGGTATCAACATTGTGCGTGGCGGTGACGAGGTCAGCCTGGAGGCGGTCGACCCGCGCCTGATAGCGGGTTGGGTCGAGTTTAAATAACACCTCGCCTTTTTTAATCAGCTGGTTATTTTTATCCGTCACTTCACTGACCACGCCGGTGACCTGCGGCGTAATCGGAATGGAAATCACCGCCTTCTGGGCCGTAAAGGTATAAGGGTGGTTATAGTTCATTAATAAAATAAGTCCGCTAACTAAAAAGACACCGCCTAATGCCGCGGTGGCCAGCGTCCATTGATTCACCGGAATACGGAATATTTTAAATACCGCCCACGCGAGCGCGACGTAGGTCAAAACAATCAGCAGATCCATGTTTATTGCTCCGCAGTCGTGTCAGCCGAGGGGCGAATTTCCGCCAACTTTTGCTCAAGCTCCGTCACCCTTTGGGTAAGCCGGGCAAGCGTATCGTCAGCAGGTGGCTGAGGCTCTGGCGCAGGAATATGCGACTGCATGCCCCACCCCCGGTCGGGCTGGTAGAGCGTCGCCCAGATCCATAAAAACGGCCATATCACATGCAGAGTAAACAGACTAACCCACCCGGCGGTATGAATCGCATCGGCATGGGGATGGTTGCGTTTTTTCGCGATGTTATAGGGAATATCATGAATCATGATGATTCCGTAAAACAGCACCAGAAAGACGAAGATGAGCACACCCAACGCAAAATAGTTTAGAAACATACCTGCCTCAGATTCACGCTATTCGGGTTTTTGAGATATTTGGCGGCCGAAGACACGACTGACCGATATGTTGAAAATAATGCTCAAACGCTATTTTCGCCATCACCCGGCGGGGTAATTTTTATTTCTGGAGAGAGGCAAAGCCTATCCCGGGTAATACCCAGTGCATTACCCGTTTGAGAAACAGCCCAAACCGACGCTATTTGTGCTGCGAATCTACCGGACGGTACAGGTTGCGATAGTAGGCCAAACGCTCAAGGAACATCCCGGCTTTATCTTCCGGAATATCGTCCGGCACGCGATCGTTATGCGGCTTTTTGTGCAGGTACTCGACAAACGCCTGGCTGGAGGCCATAAAATCGACCGCTTTATCGATAATCTGCGGAATGTTTTCACCCATTTTATTGCTCATCGCACGTCCTCCTCATCGATTAACCTTATCTTAAGAATGGATAATCAACGCCAACCCGGTTAAGGAAAATGTGCGGATTTTTGTCACTTATTTTCAAAAAAGCGATCGCGTTAACTCATTCTATAAATCACTTTATAATTCATATTGTTATTTAAATAATTTGCTAATTATCACACAAAGAAACTTCTCCATTTTGTATAATTAACTACCAGAAATGAGCGACAACGCGCATACTAGAGGCTATTACGTCTATTTGTTATCAGATACCGGCAACATGAAAGAAATCGAAAAAAACGAAATTAAACGCCTGAGCGACCTGCTTGATGCGATCCGCCACCAGCAGGCAGCGCTGTCCCTGGTGGAAGGCGCCGAAAAGTACGCTGAGCTTGAAGTTGAAAAAACCAAGCTTGAAACGGAAATCGCGCGTCTGCGTGAAGTCCGTACTCAGAAGCTGAGTAAAGAAGCACAGCAACTGACCAAACTGCCGTTCAGCCGTGCGATTACCAAAAAAGAACAGGCCGACATGGGCAAGCTGAAGAAAAGCGTCCGCGGTCTGGTGGTTGTACACCCAATGAGCGCGCTTGGCCGCGAAATGGGCCTGCAGGAGATGACCGGGTTCGCGAAGAGCGAGTTCTAAGTCACCTCCCCTGAACCTTCTCCCGCCGGGAGAAGGTTGTCTTTCCTCCCCAAAACCTCTCCCGCAATTGGCCCAACCAATTTCACAACCAAATCGCTATTGGTTCACAATTCCATAATCTCTAGTCACAAACACATTGCTAGAACATAACATTTAGTTAACCATTCATTGGCATTACCCCTATATCACCATATTGGCAGGGCCACTTTTACACAAACCGTGACGCAGAGCTGAGCATAGACTCACCGCAACCGGCGCGTGTGGCCCCCTGGAGACCTGCATGAGCCTCTGGCAACAAAACTACGACCCGGCTGGGAATATCTGGCTGTCTAGTCTGATCGCATCACTTCCGATCCTGTTCTTCTTCTTCGCGCTGATTAAGCTCAAGCTGAAAGGCTATGTCGCGGCAAGCTGGACGGTATTTATCGCGCTGGCCGTGGCGCTGTTGTTCTACAAGATGCCGGTTGATCGCGCGCTGGCGTCGGTGGTTTACGGCTTCTTCTACGGCCTGTGGCCGATTGCCTGGATTATTATCGCCGCTGTCTTCGTCTACAAAATCTCGGTGAAGACCGGACAGTTCGACATTATTCGTTCGTCGATCCTCTCGATTACCCCGGACCAGCGCCTGCAAATGCTGATTGTTGGCTTCTCCTTCGGTGCATTCCTCGAAGGGGCGGCGGGCTTTGGCGCGCCGGTGGCGATTACCGCCGCGCTGTTGGTTGGCCTTGGCTTTAATCCGCTGTATGCCGCAGGCCTGTGCCTTATCGTCAACACCGCGCCAGTGGCGTTCGGTGCGATGGGGATCCCTATTCTGGTTGCCGGTCAGGTTACCGGGCTCGATAGCTTCCACATTGGCCAGATGGTGGGTCGTCAACTGCCGTTTCTGACCATTATCGTACTGTTCTGGATCATGGCGATTATGGACGGCTGGCGCGGCGTCAAAGAGACCTGGCCTGCCGTGATGGTCGCGGGCGGTTCGTTTGCTATCGCCCAGTACCTCAGCTCCAACTTCCTCGGGCCGGAACTGCCGGACATCATCTCTTCATTGGTTTCTCTGGTGTGTCTGACGCTGTTCCTCAAGCGCTGGCAGCCGGTACGTATTTTCCGCTTTGGCGATATGGGCGCTTCGCAGGTCGATATGAACCTGTCACGCACTCACTACACCGCCGGGCAAGTGGTTCGCGCCTGGTCGCCGTTCCTGTTCCTGACCGCGACCGTCACCCTGTGGAGCATCCCTCCGTTTAAAGCACTGTTCGCACCGGGCGGCGCGTTGTATGACCTGGTGATTAACATTTCAGTACCGTACCTCGACAAGCTGGTTGCTCGTATGCCGCCGGTGGTAAGTCAGGCCACGGCCTATGCGGCGGTCTATAAGTTTGACTGGCTGTCAGCGACCGGCACCGCGATTCTGTTTGCTGCCCTGCTTTCTATCGTCTGGCTGCGTATGAAGCCAAAAGATGCCATCAGCACCTTTGGCTCCACGCTGAAAGAGCTGGCGTTACCGATTTACTCCATCGGCATGGTGCTGGCGTTCGCCTTTATCTCGAACTACTCCGGCCTGTCGTCGACGCTGGCACTGGCGCTGGCGCATACCGGCCATGCGTTCACCTTCTTCTCACCGTTCCTGGGTTGGCTCGGCGTGTTCCTGACCGGTTCAGACACCTCTTCTAACGCCCTGTTCGCCGCGCTTCAGGCGACCGCCGCGCAGCAGATTGGCGTGTCGGATGTGCTGTTGGTTGCCGCCAACACCACCGGCGGCGTGACCGGGAAGATGATTTCACCGCAGTCCATCGCCATTGCCTGTGCGGCGGTTGGCCTGGTGGGTAAAGAGTCTGACCTGTTCCGCTTTACCGTGAAACACAGCCTGATCTTCACCTGTATGGTGGGCGTGATAACGACGCTGCAGGCTTACGTCTTAACCAGGATGATTCCGTGATAATACTGCCCAAACGTCTGTCAGACGATGTCGCCTGCCGCGTGCGGGCACTGATTGAAGAACAGCAACTGGAGGCGGGCATGCGATTGCCCGCCGAAAGAAAGCTGGCAGCTCAGCTTGGCGTCTCGCGCAACTCTCTGCGCGAAGCGCTGGCGAAGCTGGTGAGCGAAGGACTACTGCTTAGCCGTCGCGGCGGCGGCACCTTCGTGCGCTGGCAACATGAGGGCTGGTCTGAACAGAATATTGTGCAGCCGCTGAAAACCCTGCTGGCCGATGACCAGGACTACAGTTTCGATATCCTTGAAGCTCGTCACGCCATCGAAGCCAGCACCGCATGGTACGCCGCGATGCGCGCGACCGATGCCGACAAAGAAAAAATCCGCCTCTGCTTTGAAGCCACCCAGAGCGACGACCCGGATCTCGCCTCGCAGGCCGACGTGCGTTTCCATCTGGCCATCGCTGAGGCATCCCATAACGTGGTGCTGCTGCAAACCATGCGCGGCTTTTTCGACCTCCTGCAGTCCTCGGTCATTCAGAGCCGCGAGCGCATGTATCTGGTGCCACCGGTCTTTGCGAAGCTCACCGAGCAGCATCTGGCCGTACTGAACGCCATTACCGCTGGCGATGCCGAAGGCGCCCGTCAGGCGATGATGGCGCACCTCGGCTTTGTCCACACCACCATTAAACGTTTTGATGAAGACCTGGCCCGCCAGGCGCGGATCACCCGCCTGCCCGACGACCACACTGAACTTTCCAGGGAGAAAAAAGCATGATTATTTCCGCCGCGAGCGACTATCGCGCTGCCGCCCAGCGCATCCTGCCACCGTTCTTGTTCCACTATATTGACGGTGGCGCGTATACAGAACACACCCTGCGTCGCAACGTGGAAGACCTGTCAGATGTGGCGCTGCGCCAGCGCATCTTAAGAAATATGTCCGACCTGAGCCTCGAAACTACGCTGTTCAAAGAGCAGCTTTCGATGCCAGTGGCCCTGGCACCGGTTGGCCTGTGCGGTATGTACGCCCGTCGCGGTGAGGTGCAGGCCGCCGCCGCCGCTGATGCCAAAGGTATTCCGTTTACGCTTTCCACCGTATCGGTTTGCCCAATTGAAGAAGTGGCACCAACCATCAAGCGCCCGATGTGGTTCCAGCTTTACGTGCTGCGCGATCGCGGCTTTATGCGCAACGCGCTGGAGCGCGCCAAAGCGGCGGGCTGTTCAACGCTGGTCTTTACCGTTGATATGCCAACCCCAGGCGCGCGCTACCGCGATGCTCACTCCGGCATGAGCGGCCCGAATGCCGCCATGCGCCGCTACTGGCAGGCCGCCACCCATCCACAGTGGGCGTGGGACGTGGGCCTGAACGGTCGCCCGCACGACTTAGGCAATATCTCCACCTACCTCGGCAAGCCAACCGGGCTGGAAGATTACATCGGCTGGCTGGCGAATAACTTCGATCCATCCATCTCGTGGAAAGACCTGGAGTGGATCCGCGAATTCTGGGATGGCCCGATGGTGATCAAAGGGATCCTCGACCCGGAAGATGCCCGCGACGCGGTGCGCTTCGGCGCCGACGGGATCGTCGTCTCCAACCACGGCGGCCGCCAGCTCGACGGCGTGCTCTCTTCCGCTCGCGCGCTGCCGGCGATTGCCGATGCGGTGAAAGGTGATATTACGATCCTGGCCGACAGCGGTATCCGTAACGGCCTGGACGTGGTGCGCATGATTGCGCTGGGTGCGGATAGCGTGCTGTTAGGCCGCGCGTATCTGTATGCGCTGGCGACACACGGCCAGGCGGGCGTGGCTAATCTGCTGAATCTGGTTGAGAAAGAGATGAAGGTGGCGATGACGCTGACCGGAGCGAAATCGATTAAAGAGATTAGCCGTGATTCGCTAGTGCAGAGCGGCGAAGTGGCGCAGGCGTTTGGAGCAATTAAACAAGGGAGCGCGGCGTAGGTCCGTGCGGTTTTTCCCCCTCACCCTAACCCTCTCCCCGTAGGGGCGAGGGGACTGTTCTGTATCGTTTGCTCGCCCGCAGACCTGCTCTGCTCCCTCTCCCTTTCAGGGAGAGGGCCGGGGTGAGGGTTTCCCCAAATTCTGCTATCCTGCCCCCCGCAATCCAAGGGGGCAGTATGCTTAACATCGTTTTATTCGAACCTGAAATCCCGCCGAATACCGGGAACATCATCCGTCTGTGCGCCAACACCGGCTTTCGTCTGCATATCATCGAACCGATGGGCTTTGCCTGGGACGACAAACGCCTACGCCGCGCCGGGTTGGACTACCATGAGTTCACTGCCGTTACACGCTATGCCAATTACGCCGCCTTTGTTGAGCGCGAAAACCCGCAGCGTCTGTTTGCCCTGACCACCAAAGGTACGCCCGCACACAGCGCGGTGAACTATCAGGACGGTGACTATCTGATGTTTGGCCCGGAAACGCGCGGGCTGCCTGCAACCATTCTGGACGCGCTGCCGCCGGAGCAAAAAATCCGTATTCCAATGATGCCGGACAGCCGCAGCATGAACCTGTCAAACGCGGTGTCGGTGGTGGTGTATGAAGCGTGGCGCCAGCTGGGATATCCTGGCGCGGTTTTGCGCAGCTAGTGCCTTGCCCGGGCTACATTTGAAGGTAGCCCGGCTGAATGAAGCGACGCCGGGAAAACAGCAACGTTAAATCCCGTCGCCGTACTCAAACCCGTGGTTGATGCCGTTGAAGTGCTGGTCCATATCCATCGCCGGTTTATCCGACTCCGGCTTGCCGACGATACGCGCCGGTACGCCCGCAGCGGTGGTGTGTGGTGGCACCGGCTGGAGAACTACCGAGCCCGCGCCAATCTTCGCCCCGCGACCCACTTCAATATTGCCGAGGATCTTCGCCCCGGCACCAATCATCACGCCTTCGCGGATTTTCGGGTGACGGTCGCCGCTGGTTTTACCGGTACCGCCGAGGGTCACGGACTGCAGGATAGAGACGTCGTTTTCGATAACCGCGGTTTCACCCACCACAATACCGGTCGCGTGGTCGAGCATGATGCCGCGGCCAATCTTCGCCGCCGGGTGGATATCCACCTGGAACGACACCGATACCTGGTTTTGCAGGAAAATGGCCAGCGCGCGTCGCCCCTGCGCCCACAGCCAATGGCCGATACGGTAAGCCTGTAAGGCGTGGAAGCCTTTCAGATACAGCAGCGGCGTAGAATATTTGTCGACCGCCGGGTCACGGGTGCGCACGGCCTGAATATCACAGGCGGCAGCAGCGATCATTTCCGGGTCTGCGGCGTAGGCCTCTTCCACCACTTCGCGGATAGCGATGGCGGGCATAATTGGCGAAGCCAGCTTGTTGGCGAGCATGTAGCTTAAGGCGCTGCCGAGGTTTTCGTGCTTGAGTAACGTCGCGTGATAGAAACTGGCGAGCATAGGCTCACAGTCCGCCAGAGCCCTGGCTTCCGCTTTAATATTGTTCCAGACAATTTCCAGTTCTTCACACGACATTGCTTACTCCAGACATATTGGAACGATCGGCAAGTCTGCGCTTGCCGGATCGTCGGGATGACAAAGGTTTCCTGCGTTTCTAGCTGCCGCTATGCTCATCCTTGCGTGCACGACCTAGTAAGGTCAATGCTGCCTCGCGCGCGTTTTTTCCGCAATATAATACCTGATAAATTTCCTCGGTTATTGGCATTTCGACACCTACACGGTGCGCCAACTCGCGGACTTCTTTGGTATTACGGTAACCTTCAACCACCTGGCCAATACTGTCCTGCGCTTCCTGAACCTGTGCGCCTTTCCCCAGCGCCATGCCGAAACGGCGGTTACGCGACTGGTTGTCGGTACAGGTCAGCACTAAATCGCCGAGCCCCGCCATGCCCATAAAGGTCACCGGGTCAGCGCCCAGCGCCACGCCGAGGCGCGACATTTCGGTCAGACCACGCGTGATCAACGCCGTACGCGCGTTCGCGCCAAAGCCGATACCGTCGGAGATACCTGCGCCAATCGCAATCACGTTTTTCACCGCGCCGCCCAACTGGACGCCGATGAAATCCGGGTTGCTGTAGACGCGGAAGCTCTTGCCGCAGTGCAGCAACTGCTGCAAATCGTCAGCAAAGACCGGATCCGTCGCCGCCAGCGAAATCGCCGTTGGCATACCTGCAGCCAGTTCTTTGGCAAAGGTCGGGCCGGAAATCACCGCCAGTGGAATCTCGTCGCCCAGCGCTTCACGCGCCACGTCCTGCAGCAGGCGGCCGGTTTCAGCCTCCAGCCCTTTCGTCGCCCATAACAGGCGCGCGTCAGGACGCAGCAGCGGTTTCATCTGGCGCAATACGTCGCCAAACACGTGGCTTGGCACCACCACCAGAATATCGCGGCTGGCGGCCAGCGCGGTCGCTAAGTCGCTTTCCAGATGGAGAGTATCAGGGAACGGAACGTCGGGAAGGAATGCCGCATTGCAGCGATCGTGCTGTAAGGTCGCGACATGTTTGGGATCGTGGCCCCAGAGTACAACCTGGTGGCCGTTTCTTGCCACGGTGATGGCAAGAGCGGTGCCGTACGAGCCGGCACCGATCACAGTCATTGAAGCATTAAGTGCGTTCATCAGGCATCCTGATGTTGTTCTGCACCTTCGCCAGCCTGCTGTTGCAGATAGTTCATGAACAGCGCATCAAAGTTAACCGGCGCAAGGTTCAGCTGTGGGAAAGTCCCACGGGAAACCAGGCTGGTGATGCATTCACGCGCATACGGGAACAGGATGTTCGGGCAGTATGCACCCAGGCAATGCGCCATCTGAGTCCCTTCAATACCTTCGATGGAGAAGATACCCGCCTGCTGAGTTTCGCACAGGAACGCGGTTTCTTCGCCAAGGGTCGCCGTTACGGTGACACGCAGCACCACTTCATACACGCCTTCAGCCAGTTGGTTGGAAGCCGTATCAAGATCAAGTTTAACCTCTGGCTGCCAATCTTTCTGGAAAACGTGTGGTGCATTTGGTGCTTCGAAAGAAACATCTTTGGTGTAGATGCGCTGAATCTGGAAAGCCATTTCTGCGTTGTTTTGTTCTGACATGTGTAAAAACCCTTTCGTGTTGTCCTTAAAAAAAGCGGTATGCCTCACGCCCGCCCAGGTCAGGCGTGAACGCTTCGCAAAGCATTAGCGCAGCAGGGGATCGAGTCCACCACGCGCATCAAGCGCGTACAAGTCATCACAGCCGCCAATGTGCTGTGCATCAATAAAAATCTGCGGAACCGTTGTACGGCCGCTGCGCTGAATCATCTCTTCGCGCTTTTCGGCGTTACCGTCGATTGGCAGTTCCTGGAAGGCAACGCCTTTTTCAGACAGCAGCGCCTTCGCACGATGGCAATAAGGACATGTCGCTTTGGTATAGATCTCAATCTTAGCCATGACAGCTCTCCTGACTTTACCCGATGAATGAGCCGGAATTATTTGCCGCGAACCAGAGGCAGGTTTTCACCGCTCCAGCCTGCGATACCTTCTTTCAGTACGAAGACTTTTTCAAAGCCGGCTTTCAGCAGCGCGCTAGCAGATTCAGTCGCCTGCATACCGGAACCGTCGGTCACGATAACCGGCTTGTCTTTGTGTTTGTCCAGCTCGCCAACGTTGTTGGCTTTAATTTCAGCCGGCAGCAGGTTCACAGAACCGGCGATGTGGCCTTTACGGAAATCGTCACGCTGACGCAGATCAACGACCACCGCATCTTCTTTGTTAATCAGACGGGTCGCTTCACCACGGTTGATGACCTTAACTTTAGACATCAGCCCTTTAAAGGTGGTGACCAGTACGGCCGCCAGCAGCGCGATCCACGCGATGCTCAGGACAGGGTGACGACCAACAAATTGCATAATCTCTTGCATGGGGGGTAACAGCTCCCGACGTGTAATGTTTAAAAACCAGGGATGGAGTATACCTGCGGCGGGGCGCAAAAACAGCCAGCGCGCGCGATGTAATGTGTTTTCTGCGGAGTGCTACGAAAAAAAGGGAGGAATTGTGCGTTTTTCAACGCGCATCTCCCCGCTTTCTTTGATCTCTCGTTGTTATTTTATCGATTCAGCTGTAGTAAAATTACGCAAATTTTCTGTCTTTAGAGCATGAGGTTGTCGCAATGTCGGTTACTAAAAAACCTATGGTACTGGTGATTCTGGATGGCTACGGCTACCGCGAAGAGCATCAGGATAACGCTATTTACAGCGCTAAAACTCCGGTTATGGACGCGCTGTGGGCAAAACGTCCACATACCCTGATCCACGCTTCTGGCCTGGAAGTCGGTCTGCCAGACGGTCAGATGGGTAACTCTGAAGTCGGTCACGTGAACCTGGGCGCAGGCCGCATCGTGTATCAGGACCTGACCCGTCTTGACGTTGAAATCAAAGAGCGCACTTTCTTCGCTAACCCGGTGCTGTCAGGCGCAGTAGATAAAGCCGTTGCTGCGGGCAAAGCGGTACACATCATGGGCCTGCTGTCCGCCGGTGGCGTACACAGCCATGAAGATCACATCATGGCGATGGTCGAACTGGCCGCTGAACGTGGCGCAGAAAAAATCTACCTGCACGCCTTCCTCGACGGTCGCGACACCCCACCGCGCAGCGCAAACGGCTCCCTGCAGAAGTTTGAAGAGAAATTTGCCGCGCTGGGCAAAGGCCGCGTGGCCTCCATCATCGGCCGTTACTATGCAATGGACCGTGACAACCGTTGGGATCGCGTTGAACAAGCTTACAACCTGCTGGTTGAAGCCAAAGGCGAATTCCAGGCTGACACCGCGGTTGCCGCGCTGGAAGCAGCCTACGCTCGCGATGAAAACGACGAATTCGTGAAAGCGACCGTTATCCGCGCAGCCGGCCAGGCCGATGCCGCAATGGAAGATGGCGATGCGCTGATCTTCATGAACTTCCGTGCTGACCGTGCGCGCGAAATCACCCGTGCATTCGTTAACGCCGATTTCGACGGCTTCACGCGCCACAAAGAAGTGAAGCTGGGCGACTTCATCATGCTGACCGAATACGCAGCAGATATCAAAGCGCCATGTGCTTACCCACCAGCCTCCCTGGAAAACACCTTCGGTGAGTGGATGGCGAAGCATGAGAAGACTCAGCTGCGTATCTCCGAAACTGAGAAATACGCTCACGTCACCTTCTTCTTCAACGGCGGCGTAGAAGACCCGTTCAAAGGCGAAGATCGCATCCTGATCAACTCCCCGAAAGTGGCGACCTACGACCTGCAGCCGGAAATGAGCTCCGCAGAGCTGACCGAGAAGCTGGTTGCGGCTATCGAAAGCGGTAAGTACGACACCATCATCTGTAACTACCCGAACGGCGATATGGTTGGTCATACCGGCGTGATGGAAGCCGCGGTGAAAGCGGTTGAAGCGCTGGATCACTGCCTGGATGAAGTTACCCGCGCCGTCGAGAAAGTGGGTGGCCAGCTGCTGGTTACCGCTGACCACGGCAACGCTGAGCAGATGCGTGACCCGGCTACCGGCCAGGCACACACCGCGCACACCAGCCTGCCGGTTCCGCTGATCTACGTGGGTGATAAATCCGTGAAAGCGGTGGAAGGCGGCAAGCTCTCCGATATCGCGCCAACCATGCTGACGCTGATGGGGATGGAAATCCCGCAACAGATGACTGGTAAGCCGCTGTTCATCGTGGAATAATCCTTCCCCATGAGGGGAAAGGCGATTTATTCCATTAAATGGGCCGAGGCGACGCTTCGGTCCACGTTCTACGCCAGCGCACTCAGCGCTGGCGTATTGCTGTGCGCCGCGCCCGCCCATGCGGACGACCGCTCACAGCTCCAGTCTATTCAGGCCGATATCGCCGCTAAAGAGCGCGCGGTTCGCCAACAGCAGCAACAGCGCTCTACGCTTCTCGCCCAACTGCAAGCGCAGGAACAGGCCATTGCCGCCGCCGCGCGTCAGCTGCGCGAAACGCAAAATTCGCTGGCTCAGCTCAACACGCAAATTGCCAATATGAATGCCTCCATCGCTAAGCTGGAAAAGCAGCGTGCTGCGCAGGAGCGTAATCTGGCCGCGCAGCTTGATGCGGCGTTCCGCCAGGGCGAGCACACGGGTATTCAGCTTATCCTCAGCGGTGAAGAGAGCCAGCGCGGGCAGCGCCTGCAGGCCTACTTTGGCTACCTAAACCAGGCGCGCCAGGAGACTATCGCCGAGCTTAAGCAGACGCGTGAAGAAGTCGCCACGCAGAAAACCGAGCTGGAAGAGAAGCAGAGCGAACAGCAAACGCTGCTGTACGAGCAGAAGGCCCAGCAGGCCAAACTCGAAGCGGCGCGTAATGAGCGCCAGAAAACCCTGTCCGGGCTCGAATCTTCCATCCAGGCAGGTCAACAGCAGCTCGGTGAAATGCGCGCGAACGAATCCCGTCTGCGTAGCAGCATTGCCCGCGCGGAAGCCGCCGCCAAAGCCCGCGCCGAACGCGAAGCGCGCGAAGCCGAGGCCGTGCGCGACCGCCAGCAGGAAGCCACCCGTAAAGGCACCACCTACAAACCTTCCGAAAGCGAACGCTCGCTGATGGCCCG
The DNA here is from genome assembly GCF_019584505.1 of Kluyvera sp. EC_51. NCBI lineage: Bacteria > Pseudomonadati > Pseudomonadota > Gammaproteobacteria > Enterobacterales > Enterobacteriaceae > Kluyvera > Kluyvera sp. EC_51. The sequence goes on from NZ_VDAG01000104.1 coordinate 119,398, forward strand.
TACCGGCGGCCTGGGTGCGCCACGCGGTCAGGCCTACTGGCCGGTTCGTGGGACCACGCTGCATCGTTATGGCGAACAGCTGCAAGGTGAGCTACGTTGGAAGGGGATGGTTATCAGCGCATCGGAAGGCACCGAAGTGAAAGCCATCGCCGATGGGCGCGTCATTCTTGCCGACTGGCTCCAGGGCTACGGTCTTGTGGTCGTGGTCGAGCACGGTAAGGGTGATATGAGCCTGTACGGTTATAACCAAAGCGCGCTGGTCAGCGTAGGCACCCAGGTGCGCGCCGGCCAGCCTATCGCTCTGGTGGGCAACAGTGGTGGTCAAGGCAGACCGTCACTCTATTTCGAAATTCGCCGTCAGGGTCAGGCGGTCAATCCACTGCCGTGGTTGGGAAGATAAGTTTTGCTTCAATTTCGCAGGGTAGTTCTGCTCAGTGCGCTGGCATTAGCCGCACCGAGTTACGCTGGTAAATTATCAATCGTTATCGATGATTTTGGTTATCGTCCACAGACGGAAAATCAGGTACTGGCGATGCCATCCACCATTTCCGTCGCCGTGTTACCCAACGCTCCCCACGCGCGTGAAATGGCCACCAAAGCCCATAACAGCGGGCACGAGGTGCTGATTCACCTGCCGATGGCGCCGCTCAGCAAGCAGCCGCTGGAGAAAGACACGCTTCGCCCGGATATGAGCAGCGATGAGATCGAGCGGATTATTCGCGAAGCCGTAGATAAAGTACCGTACGCCGTCGGACTAAATAACCATATGGGTAGTGCGATGACCTCCAGCCTGTTCGGGATGCAGAAGGTGATGCAGGCGCTTAGCCGCTACAACCTCTATTTCCTTGATAGCATGACCATCGGCAACAGCCAGGCCATGCGCGCCGCCAACGGTACCGGCGTGAAGGTGATTAAGCGTCGGGTCTTCCTGGATGATACGCAGAACGAAGCGGATATCCGCGTACAGTTTAATCGGGCTATCGATTTAGCACGCCGCAACGGTTCGGCTATCGCCATTGGCCACCCGCACCCGACCACCGTCCGCGTACTGCAGCAGATGGTCTACAACCTGCCAGCGGATATCACCCTGGTACGTCCGAGCAGCCTGCTCAACGAGCCGCAGGTGGATACGTCTAAGCCTAACAACAGCCTGCCGCCTCAAAGCCAACCCACCGCACCGCGCAATCCGTTCCGCGGCGTAACGCTCTGCAAGCCGAAGAAACCGCTGGAGCCTGTATACGCCAGCCGTTTCTTCAACGTATTGAGCGAGAGCATCACCCACAGCACGCTGGTGAAATATATGCAGCAGCAGTGGCAGGGGTGGCGGCAGAGCAGTTAGCCTTTCAGACCCAAGGTTAAATGGGCCAGACGACGAGGCGTGAGTGACTTATCGCGCCACTGACCAAAGCGGATGGCCCATAGCATCACCTGATATGCCAGCTTCACGCTGCAAATGTTGCTCACCATCCGTTTAAACATCCCCGAAACATCCACCTCGGCAATCATTCGCTCGCGAATTTTCTGGTCCGGCTCTTTGCGAATGCAGTGGCAGACACGCAGCGCTTCGTAGATAACCTGCTGTTTAAACTCCGGGTATATTGGAATGCGCCCGGCGTAATCGTGGTTCATCTTATCGAGCAGGCGGGTAATTTTGATGTAATGACGCTGGTAGTCCAGGTTCTTCAGACCGGTACGCGGCAGACGACTGATGGAAGCGTCGTGGAGAAAATATTTGTACAGCGGCACTTCCGTGTAACGCGCGCGTTTGGCGTTAAACATGAATTCGGTCGTCCAGATTATATCCTGGTGGTGTAGACCCGGAATAAACGAGAGGCCTGCATCTCTGATGGTTTGGTGGCGGTAAACACCCATCCACACCACATGGCGCCAGCGACGGCTCGCGAGCCCTTTACGCAGCCAATCCGGCCCGGTCATGACCCCGGTCGAGCGAATGCGATCGGTAGGAATCGATGCCCAGGTTTTGCCCGTTTCGGCAATACACCAGTCAGCGTTGCACTGCGCCACGTCCAGATTGTCCTTGAGCGCCATATTCATCAGCGTTTCGTACATTTCCGGGTAGGCAATGTCATCACCGTCAACGTAGGCAATGTACTCACCCTTTGCGACTTTCATCCCGGTATTTCGCGCCGCAGAAACGCCACCGTTACGCTGATGCAGCAGGTGAACGTGCGGATAGCGATCCGCATAGGATTGGGCGAGTTCTGCCGAGTTATCCGTCGAACCATCGTTAACGATGATTATCTCGATATTCTTCCAGGTTTGCGCGATCAGCGAATCCATACAAGCGATAAACGGCTCGCCGGTATTGTAAAGCGGCATTATGACGCTCAGGAGACCGGGGGTGTAGGTCATATAAAATCCTGCCAGACAGTGTAATTAACGGCAATATTTAACATATTAGACGGCAAAAAGTCAGAGAAAGTGTTGCACTCTATGCTGTGTCAGGGCAAAAAAAATCCCCGGGTATTCAACGCGAATCAATACCCGGGGACAACTTTCGTGAAAGCGATTAATCCCAGCTCAGAATCACTTTACCCGACTGGCCTGAACGCATAGCGTCGAAGCCTTTCTGGAAATCGTCAATGCCGAAACGGTGGGTAATGATCGGAGACAGGTCCAGACCAGACTGGAGCAACGCCGCCATTTTGTACCAGGTTTCAAACATTTCTCGACCGTAGATACCTTTAATAAACAGCCCCTTAAAGATAACCTTGGTCCAGTCGATGGACATATCTGATGGTGGAATACCCAGCATCGCGATACGTCCGCCGTGGTTCATGGTGTCGAGCATAGAGCGGAACGCCGGCGGCGCGCCGGACATCTCCAGACCGACATCGAAGCCTTCGGTCATGCCCAGTTCAGCCATCACGTCGGTGAGGTTTTCTTTGGAGACGTTGACCGCACGGGTGACGCCCATTTTGCGCGCCAGATCCAGGCGGTATTCGTTAACGTCGGTGATCACCACGTTACGCGCGCCCACGTGCTTAGCCACTGCCGCCGCCATCACGCCAATCGGGCCCGCGCCAGAAACCAGCACATCTTCGCCCACCAGGTCGAATGAGAGCGCCGTGTGTACCGCGTTGCCGAACGGGTCGAAAATAGACGCCAGATCGTCAGAGATATTGTCCGGGATTTTGAAGGCGTTAAACGCCGGGATCACCAGATATTCTGCAAAACAGCCTGGGCGGTTCACGCCCACGCCAATGGTGTTGCGGCACAGGTGCGTACGACCGGCGCGGCAGTTACGGCAGTGACCGCAGGTGATATGGCCTTCACCAGAGACGCGGTCGCCGACCTTAAAGCCACGCACTTCCTGACCAATACCCACGACCTCACCAACATACTCGTGGCCCACCACCATCGGCACTGGAATTGTCTTCTGCGACCATTCATCCCAGTTGTAGATATGCACGTCGGTGCCACAAATGGCGGTTTTGCGAATCTTAATCAGCAGGTCGTTATGGCCGAGTTCCGGTTCAGGAACATCGGTCATCCAGATCCCTTCTTCCGCTTTCAGTTTGGATAACGCTTTCATCTCACACCCTTAGGCAATCACGCCCAGTTGTTTCCCGATGCGGGTAAAGGCTTCCACCGCACGTTCAATTTGTTCCGTCGTATGCGCCGCCGACATCTGGGTGCGAATACGCGCCTGGCCTTTCGGTACGACCGGGAAGAAGAAGCCGGTCACGTAGATCCCTTCTTTCTGCAGTTCGCGGGCAAAGTTCTGTGCAATCACGGCATCGCCCAGCATCACCGGGATAATCGCGTGATCGGCCCCTGCCAGCGTGAAACCTGCTGCGGACATTTTTTCGCGGAACAGACGCGCGTTTGCCCACAGGCGATCGCGCAGTTCAGCGCCAGACTCCACCATCTCCAGCACTTTGATAGAGGCGGCGACAATGGCTGGCGCCAGAGAGTTAGAGAACAGATACGGGCGGGAACGCTGACGCAACCACTCCACCACCTCTTTACGGGCAGCGGTATAGCCGCCTGACGCGCCACCGAGCGCTTTACCCAGCGTACCGGTGATGATGTCTACACGGCCCATCACGTCGCAGTATTCGTGGGAGCCACGGCCGCCCTCGCCAACAAAACCGACGGCGTGGGAGTCATCGACCATCACCAGCGCATCGTATTTGTCTGCCAGATCGCACACCCCTTTCAGGTTGGCAATCACGCCGTCCATGGAGAACACGCCGTCGGTGGCAATCAGCACGTGCCGCGCACCGGCTTCACGGGCTTCTTTCAGACGTTCTTCCAGTTCCTGCATGTCGTTGTTGGCGTAGCGGAAACGCTTCGCTTTGCACAGACGCACGCCGTCGATGATAGAGGCATGGTTCAGCGCATCGGAGATAATGGCATCTTCAGCGCCCAGCAGCGTCTCAAACAGGCCACCGTTCGCGTCGAAACAGGAGGAGTACAGAATCGCATCTTCCATACCGAGGAAGCTGGCCAGCTTCTGCTCGAGCACCTTGTGGCTGTCCTGGGTGCCGCAGATAAAACGAACGGAGGCCATACCAAAACCATGGCTGTCCATACCCGCTTTCGCAGCATTGATCAGTTCAGGATGGTTCGCCAGGCCAAGGTAGTTGTTGGCGCAAAAGTTGATAACGTGGCTGCCGTCGCCCACGGTGATATCCGCCTGCTGGGCAGACGTAATAATGCGCTCTTCTTTAAACAACCCTTCCGCACGTGCGGTTGCCAGATCGTTCGTTAACTGCTTATAAAAATTCCCACGCATTGCAATTCTCCAGACTGGGCAAATTTCAGCACATATTACCCAATGCTATTGGTTTGTTCGAGATGACTCATCATGACTTGTCTAAAATGCAGCATAAATCACGCATACCCACATAACCTTTAAGGAATGACAGGGCCGGCATCACCAACCGGCTTTACGTGGACGCGTCATCAATGACCTGAGACGTTGATGGTGGTGCCAGGGTAAATCCCGCCATGGCAAAAGCCTCACTAACCTTAATGATATAGTTGTCTTCGTAGAATTCCTCAATCGCCTGCTGAATCTGCTCACCGGCAGGCAACGCTTTTCCATCAACGATTTCCTGCAGCAAGGCAACCAATTTTTCCGGCTCATCAGTAGGATATAAATTACCGTTTATCCCTTCAGTGATAATGTCCGCTGGTCCCGTTTCACAATTAGAGCTAATGGCATAAACACCGTGAGCGCTGGCTTCAACCAGAACCATAACAAAACCTTCAAAATGAGAGGTTAGCAGCAGGCAGGTGATATTTTTCAGCGTATTTTGAATATATTCCCACGGTGATTTCTGCCAACCATGCCAGTGAATATTTTCACTAATCCCCAGCGTTTCAGCTAACGCCTTTAAGGTATCAACATCCGGGCCGGTGCCGATAATATCTAAGGACCACGCCCCCTTAACCTCAGCCAACCCGTTGAAAAGACCCCGTACGTTTTTCTGTCCGTCGGCAACAACCCTACCAACATACACAAACCGGGCAGGCTTCTCAGGGGTAGGGATGCGGATATCACATCGCGCAACGGGGTTGTAAATCGTTGCTATAGTGCTTTTATCTATTCCCATCTCAATGAGCTGCCGAGTTATCCCCGAGCTAATTGAAAGGTGATAGTCGGCTTTATTAATGTATTTTATTTTTTTCTTGTAGTTATTCTTATAGAAATCAAAAATTGAAAAATGGAACCAGGAGAATATTTTAACCTGCTTGTCCGTATACATTCTTGCAACGTGGCTGATGTAACATGAAAGTGTGTCCAGAGATATGATTACATCCGGCTTTTCCTGAAGGATGATTTTTCGCAAGCCATAAGCAAAACTCAATCTTCTTAGTTTTGTTATCTTTATGTTTGAAGAAAGACGGCAATAACGCTGCCCCACAAGCCAGTTATCGTTAACAGAATTGTTATTATTTTTCTTGAAGAAAACAAAAGAGACATCAATATCAGGATTTTGCATCCGCAGCAGCTTCACCAGATTAATACATACCGTCTCCATACCACCGAGACCACTGGTTTCATAACCTGTGATAATTATTTTCATCAGTTGCATATATGATTTTATTCCAAACGGCTATTGTCAGCCCCAACACAGTGCCCTTCCTTACTTATTCATTCGTTGGTGGCCCCGAAAAGGCCGGCACTGCGTCCCTGAACACTCATTGACGCCGTGAATCATACACTACTAGCCCTAAACCATTTCAACTAAGAATGAGTGAAACGATAGCCAGCACAAATGCCACTACACCACATGACGCGACGTACTGCTGAAGCCGACGCCATGTAGTGATATGATTAGAGACATTCGTGTCTGAGATTGTCTCTGACTCCATAATTCGAAGGTTACATTTATGATCATCGTTACCGGCGGCGCGGGCTTTATCGGCAGCAACATCGTTAAGTCACTAAATGAAAAAGGCATCACTGACATTCTGGTGGTGGATAACCTTAAAGATGGCACCAAGTTTGTGAACCTGGTCGACCTGGACATCGCCGACTACATGGATAAAGAAGACTTTCTGATCCAGGTGATGGCCGGTGAAGAGTTCGGTGAAATCGAAGCGGTCTTCCACGAAGGTGCCTGCTCCTCTACCACCGAGTGGGATGGTAAGTACGTGATGGATAACAACTATCAGTACTCCAAAGAGCTGCTGCACTACTGCCTGGAACGTGAAATTCCGTTCCTGTACGCCTCTTCTGCAGCCACCTACGGCGGCCGCACCAGCGACTTCATCGAATCCCGCGAGTTCGAAAAACCGTTGAACGTGTACGGCTACTCCAAATTCCTGTTCGACGAATACGTACGTCGCATCATGCCGGAAGTAGACTCGCCAATCGTCGGCTTCCGCTACTTCAACGTTTACGGCCCGCGTGAAGGTCACAAAGGCAGCATGGCAAGCGTCGCGTTCCACCTGAACACCCAGTTGAACAATGGCGAGAGCCCGAAACTGTTCGAAGGTAGTGACGGCTTCAAGCGTGACTTCGTCTACGTTGGCGACGTTGCGGCAGTAAACCTGTGGTTCTGGGAAAACGGTAAATCCGGCATCTTTAACCTCGGTACCGGTCGTGCAGAATCCTTCCAGGCCGTCGCAGATGCAACCCTGGCGTACCACAAAAAAGGCAGTATCGAATACATTCCGTTCCCGGACAAACTGAAAGGCCGCTATCAGGCATTCACTCAGGCCGATCTGACCAACCTGCGCGCTGCAGGTTACGATAAGCCATTCAAGACCGTCGCCGAAGGCGTAGCGGAATATATGGCCTGGCTAAACCGCGACGCGTAAGAAGTAAGCATGAAAATACTGGTGGTCGGCCCGTCATGGGTGGGCGACATGATGATGTCGCAAAGTCTCTATCGCACGCTCAAGGCGCGCTATCCCCAGGCGATAATCGACGTGATGGCACCTGCGTGGTGCCGTCCACTGTTATCGCGGATGCCGGAAGTCAATGAAGCGATCGCTATGCCTTTAGGGCACGGCGCGCTGGAAATTGGCGAACGGCGCAAGCTCGGTCATAGCCTGCGCGAACGGCGCTACGATCGCGCATATGTACTGCCTAACTCGTTTAAATCGGCGCTGGTACCGTTCTTTGCGGGTATTCCACTGCGCACCGGCTGGCGCGGAGAAATGCGCTACGGCCTGCTAAACGATGCGCGCGTGCTGGATAAAGAAGCCTGGCCGCTGATGGTCGAGCGCTACGTCGCGCTGGCTTATGACAAAGGCGTGATGCGCTGCGCTAAAGATCTGCCGCAGCCGCTGCTGTGGCCCCAGTTGCTGGTTAACGAAGGGGAGAAATCCCTCGCTTGCAATGCGTTCTCGCTCTCCAGTGAACGTCCGATGATTGGCTTTTGCCCTGGCGCTGAGTTTGGCCCAGCCAAGCGTTGGCCACACTATCACTACGCGACGCTGGCAAAACAGCTCATTGATGAGGGTAACCAGATTGTCCTCTTCGGTTCGGCAAAAGATCACGAAGCCGGCAATGAGATCATCGCTTCGCTGAGCGACGAACAAAAGGGCTGGTGCCGCAATCTGGCCGGCGAAACCCAGCTGGAACAGGCGGTCATCCTGATTGCCGCCTGCAAGGCTATCGTCACCAATGACTCTGGCCTGATGCACGTTGCCGCCGCGCTTAACCGCCCGCTGGTCGCGCTCTACGGGCCAAGCAGTCCTGACTTTACGCCGCCGCTCTCTAATAAGGCGCGCGTGATTCGTCTTATCACCGGCTATCACAAGGTGCGTAAAGGTGATGCCGCTCAGGGTTATCATCAGAGCCTTATCGATATTACCCCGGCCCGCGTGCTGGAAGAGCTTAATGCACTGCTAGCAAGCGAGGAAGCCTGACGCATGCGGGTTCTGATTGTCAAAACATCCTCCATGGGCGACGTGCTGCACACGCTGCCCGCGTTAACCGATGCCATGCGCGCCCTTCCCGGCATTCGCTTTGATTGGGTTGTTGAAGAAGGCTTCGCACAGATCCCGTCCTGGCACGAAGCCGTCGATCGCGTCATTCCAGTGGCGATTCGCCGCTGGCGTAAAGCGTGGTTCTCTGCGCCTATCAAAGCTGAGCGTAAAGCGTTTAAAGCAGCGATTCAGGCCGTTACCTACGACGCGGTCATTGATGCTCAAGGCCTGGTAAAAAGCGCTGCGCTGGTCACTCGCCTCGCCCATGGCGTCAAAAATGGCATGGACTGGCGTACCGCGCGTGAACCGCTGGCAAGCTTGTTCTACAACCGCAAACACCACATCACTAAAGCGCAACATGCGGTAGAACGGACGCGCGAACTGTTTGCCAAAAGCCTGGGATATGTCAAACCGGAAGCTCAGGGCGATTACGCCATTGCCCAGCATTTCCTGAATGAAGGCAATGCTGATGCTGATGCTGGGCAGTATGCCGTCTTCCTGCACGCCACCACTCGTGATGACAAGCATTGGCCGGAAGCGAAGTGGCGGGAACTTATTGGGTTATTAGATCACGCAGGAATACGTATTAAGCTCCCCTGGGGGGCGCCACATGAGGAGGCCCGCGCCAGACGACTAGCAGAGGGATTTGATTACGTTGACGTTTTACCGCGAATGAGTCTTGGAGATGTCGCCAGGATCTTAGCAGGCGCTAGGTTTGTTATATCCGTTGATACCGGATTAAGCCATTTGACCGCCGCACTGGATCGGCCGAATGTTACGCTATATGGCCCTACAGACCCGGGTTTGATTGGGGGTTACGGAAAGAATCAGGTCACATGTCGTGCCCCGGAAGGGAGGCTGGCTATGCTTGAACCCACTCAGGTTTATTCCCACATAGCATTGCTGTAATTTTTGGTACTCATCATCGCAGATATGTTAAACGTGCATTGATATCATCGCTTGCTGATTTAACCTATCTGCGGATTAATAAAACTATTTTACTGTAGCGTATTTCGCCCACGGTTAAATGGGGTCGCAGCCATTCACTTCCACCAACATAATCCGAGCAGAATTCGTCGGGAATGCCAGTATGAAGATGAAATCATAAGTCTAATAAACGATTTCTTCTTTTTCTTGCGATTTTTTATCTCTTGACGCTCTTTCTCTAACCAGCTCCCGGATAATTCCTCCGGATGATGGACAAAGTTTGCCATGTATATATCAGAAAAATAGCCCTGGCGCATCAGATATGCCCATTCGTCTATGATGAAAAAGTTACGTTCAAAACGGGATAGGAGTTTTTGAGCCATTTCAGCATTCATTAAATAACCACAGGCTCGCAAAACATACCCATGACCAAATATGACCTTACCGAAAGTCTGCCCACCAATTCGCTTAAGTTTAATTAGATTTAAGACAACTTTATTCTTATATCTTAAGCCATCCTGTCCGCCAAGTAGATATAATGCATCTTTATTGAGAACACGTTCATCGACAGTCGATATAAACTCCTTAAAGTCTTTATCGATTATTGCGTCATCCTCAAGGATGCAGACCCAATCTTGCCCACTCTGCAAAAACTGCTTAAATGCCTTCATATGGCTTAATGAGCAACCAAGTTCGCCATCCGTCGGGTTATGATTTACTCTGTGCTGAAAGTCAGTTAGCGGTATCTTAGACTTTTCTTCGGCAGACAAAGTCTTGCCATAAAGAGCATCAACAAATGAATACTCAACATTTAATTCATTCATTATGTCTGATACGCGTTTCCGTCGGGTATCGTCAAAAGGAAGCGAAATGACCAGCACGTGCATGAGTTCAAACCCTCTAATATAAATTAAGCCAGCACCGTCACCATGAAAGATACATTGACAGTTACTGGCCAGCTGAATAAATTAAATTAACTATTCTATGTAGTTATATAAAATCTATCACTTCATATTTATAGTTTATTTTTTGATGTATGGTTGATAATTTTATCAGTCTTTCTTGCATAGGTTGCAAAGAGGCCTGACTCATCACGGATAATTGTATTCATGTCTTTTTCGAAGTATATCTTCAAGAATCTGAAATAGTCTCTTTGCGTTAAACCAATGTTTAACGAGGAGAAGTACAAGCCAATCAGATCCTTATTTCGCCAACGAATAGGCACCGAATTTCTTATCTGAGCCCGGTGTAAATCAATAACCGAGAGTTTAAACGCATTACCTTCAAAATTGGCCGGTTGATGCAATAAGAAGTGGCAGAGATAGCAATCACGGTGATTAACACCTCCCTGATGCATTTTTCTGACCATAACGGCAAGACGTTCAATTAATGCCATTTTAATTTTTCGCGAAGGTGGATTCGCCAGCCAATCTGCGCAATAGTCTTCCAGGCTAACCGCCGGGCTCAGATCCTCAGTGATAATAAATGAGATACGATTAAGTGGATTTAGCCCTTGCTGCCCGAAACCCACACCGTGCATTGTGTCGACACCCAATTCCTGCAGACGGTGGATCGCATTCCATTCTCTATCAGCTCCTAATACAGGCAAGCGTAAAGAGAATAAGTTCTTGATCACTTCTTTCAGTTTAGTTCCCTGGTGCCATTTCAGAAAATAGCTTTTTCCTGCAATCTCAAACCTTATCGTTCTACGCGTTTCGAGCTGTCTAAATGTTTCTCCCTGCAACTTCTGCACTTCAGAAAAAACATTTTTCCCTTTCCACAAGGATAAAAATGGTTCTTTTAACTCAACCATGGGCACCGCCTATAATAATATCAGCTGCTTTCTCAGGTAGACTATAAAGGTCTTGAGTATCAGCAAAGTGTTGTGCATTTTCTTGCCATGCAACTCTTCGCCCTGAGTCAGTTAAAGAAAAACAAACAGCTTCATTCAATAATTTTTGTTCAAATGGTTCATCAATAACAATACCGCAATTAGCATCTTTAATATAATGGGCGTAACCACAAACGGCAGTTGTTATGACAGGCAAACCTGCGGCAATTGCTTCAACCAACACGATCCCTGCGGCTTCCTGATATGCCGGATGAATCAATAGATCGGCTGCCGCCATTAACTCAGAGACATCATTACGGCCGGGGAAGAATTTGATATTGTCAGCAACGCCACATTCTGTTGCCAATTTCATATAGCGCTCGGGCTTATCCTGACCAACAACAAACAGAATCGTTTGTTTGCGGACAAGTTCCGGTAAAGAAGCTATCGCCTTGATAGTTCTGTCGACACCCTTACGGGTAAAATCGGATCCGATTTGTATCATCAGATACTGGGAATCACTGATATCATTTTCTTTGCGGAAATTAGCTCTACAGTTTGGCGCCTGAGCGCTGTATTTTCTGTCCGGGTAAATTCCCGGAGGGAGAATATGGAAACGTGTTATTTCAGTATGATAATGTTTCTGAAAATCGGCAATTTGCTTATCCGTAAGCATCAACAGTTGTGTTGATGTCCCCGCAGCAAATGTTGCTTTCTCAAAGGCTGCATAATGCCGGTATCGTGGCGTCAGACGATAGAGAAAACCTTTTTCTTGCGCGACTTTTTCTGCGTAACAAACATCGGCAGCATAATACACATCTAACCCTGGCATTTTATTAAAGCCAACAACACGTCCTGCTGGATTACTCTCAAGATGTTTACTTACCCAGCGATGATACTCTGCATTTTTCCCGTTATTGGAGCACGATTTCACAGGAACAATTATTATCTCCAGACTATCTGGAATATCTCCTTGCCATGATTGCGTGTAAACCCGCACATGGTGTCCGCGCGCTGCAACTGTCGACGCGATGCGTAAAAAATCACGCTGCAACCCACCAAAAGGGAAATATTTATACAAACAGAAGGCAATATCCATTTTATATATCCGGATGCTTTATTAATCGATTTTAGGTAACCGTGACTGTATCGCTTCAATCACGTCTTCCGCAGGTATAGCAGATAAATATTTCTTACTTCGATCAAGGTTTTCACGCGCAGGCATGGGTTGGTAATCACCAGCCCAAAATTGCATCACATCATCAGACCATGGCCGCCAGGCGATATGATCGGTCGCACCGAATAGACAAATGATGGGGGTTTTAACCGCTGCAGAGATATGCATCGGGGCAGAGTCTACGCCAATGAAAAGTACAGCATGATTAATTAATGCAGCAAGCTCAGGGAATGTTGTTTTACCGGCGATTTCCGTTAAGGGCTTAGTTTCACATCCCCTGGCAATCTCATCGACACAGGCAAGATCGCTTGCACCTGGTCCAGAAGTCAGTACGACCAGATACCCCAAACGATGTATCGCATCGATCACCTGGGAGAATCTCTCATTCTCCCACGATTTGAATTCTTGTCTCGCCGTTGGCTGTATAACAACATACTTTCTGGTATCAACCTGAGGGAGTTTTTTCCGAACGGATTGCCATACTGACTCCCCATAAACCATTTTCAGTACCGGGACTGATTCCTTTAGGTTTAATGGCATCAGAACAGACAAATTACGTTCAACCCAATGTTCGCCACTTAGCGGAACGTGATGGGTAAAGCTATCACGCCAGAATTTCTTATTTCTATGAGAAAAATCATGAGTTAATTTTATTGGGCAATCCAGGAAGCGACACAGTAAAGCGACTATCCACTGATCGGTAAGGTTAACCACTAAATCATAATGATTGCCGCGCAATACTCTGATCAGCATTAAGAAGTTTTTTGCTTTCTCAAAAGCAGAACTCTTCTTATTTTTTATCCCATACAATGCATGAATGTCAGGGTTTTCAGATAAAATTGGAATAGTATCTTCGTAGAGCAGAACATCAATATCTGCATCAGGATAATTTTTTTTAAGCGTACTGATGACCGGTGTGGTTAGTAACATATCACCGTGAAAGCGCATTTTTATTACCAGGATCTTTTTCACACTATACCCTTTCAGGTTATTGTTAATTTTAAATCACGCTACCGCCCCAGGCTCAACAGCTACCTGTGTACTGCAGATCACACCATCGCATTTTATCGGTTATATTATACCACTATTCACTTGACAATTCGATATCTATGAAAAGTTCTATGCTAAATAGAGAACAAATAAATGGCTTCAATATATAAAGCCATAGATTACATGATGAATATTGAGCCTATATTCTTAAATATATCACATAGGCTCATTTGATATTAATTCGTCACTCTGACTGGTTCATTTTTCTCATACAGCATCACAATAGCTATACTATATAAAAAGAATACGTTTATGAACATTTGCTCAAATAAGCAATACACCAAAATGTAACCAACCAGAGAGCAAAGTAATGAAATACTGAAAATGTCTTTTTGGGTTCTAGCACGGCCATATATATCTTTAAATGTAATGTAAAAGGCCGACACAAATAAAAGCAGCCCAATCACCCCTAAATTATAAAGAACTATTATAAAGAATGGCTCGTCTATATTATAGCCTTTGTTTCGCTCAGAATATACGCCTGGATTTTTCGGCGCATTGTGGTCCTCTAAATATTGGTTATATGTAGCATTGCCATACCCAATACCAAAGACGACATTATTGATATTCTTCATTACCAGAGGAAAACGGTCAGTGATGAGTTCATCGCGACTGGAAGTAACGTTTTTCATCTGTAGCGTTTGATCAACTTTCCGCTTTACCTGATCCACTGTATTGTAGGTACCGACCAGTAAAGCAGACATTATAATCAGCAGACTGCAGGTAGCTACCATAAATCTCTTAAGCGTTTTACTCACAAGGAATGAGATCATGAAAATCTCTACAACAATCGCTAAGATTCCACCCCGACTCCCGGTATATAACAAAAAGACAAATGCAAGCGCGGAAATGATATACAAGGCTACTTTAAGAAAAGTATTCTTTAATAAAACAGCCCCGGTCAATACAAAAGGAAATAGCATGACGACATAGAATGCGAAACCATAGCGAAGCTGTAGATACAATTCCTGCTGGTTATTTTTTATAATTCTTAAAATTGGTACCACTAAGACAATATAGGAAAGCGTTAGCATCGCCCCAATCACAAAAACCTGTCTCAGCGAGGCCTTGTGTTTGCTGAATGCACCAAAGAACAACATCATCACCAACGGGTAACGCCAGTCTTTTATCAATATGCTATAGGCGTGGAGGAATTTATTTTCATAAGTGAAAAATGCAATACAAAAAACACACCATAACGTGAAGAGAAGCAATGTTTTTCTCTTCTGCATGAGATCTAAAATATTATCTTTAATTTCAACACCGCTGACTTTTATATAATAAAAAGATAAAAGCACAGCGATGACAGAGGTTATATTGAGCACCCCTTGATTATCAATTGTAAATAACCCAAAGATCATTAGCAACAAAACTATTTTGCTTAAAATCAAGACGTTATCATTTTTACCATATCTTACTTGATTCATAAAATTGGAATCTCACCCATAAAAATTTCCTTGCTAATCAATAACAAGCGCTCAAACATACGGTTTATAAGACATATTTTATTATAAAAAAACGTAAAAATCCCCTATTAATTTTGTCTCTTCCTCTCACCGCGCACCTTCGCTTTCCTTGCAAGAAAAACCAACATAACACAATGATTAATATATAAAATTTATCATGCATCTACCTCTTTCCTTCCTTTGCAGATTGTTCTATCCTATGCCAACAGAAGAGCGACTTTATCTCAGATAAACATCAGTGCGCTCTGAAAAATAAAAGGAATAAATGTGAAAGAAAATATAATAAAATATATTAAGAATGCACATATTGAAAATGATGATACAACAAATCCATGTGTCAACATTACCTATGGTGCTGATAGACCTTTTCTCTATGGAACCGGTGTTTCGATTACATCTGTCCTTTTAAATAACCGCGATATTAATTTTCACTTTCATATTTTTACTAATTACCTTGATGAACATCAACTTCATCTTTTTTCTACCCTGACAAAACAATATAATACCCGCATCACATTTTATGTATTAGATGACAATGAACTAAAAAATCTACCTACTGCATCTAAAGCATGGAATTATTCAATCTATTTTAGACTTATTGCGATTGATTACTTTGCAGATAAATTAACCAATATTATATACCTTGATTCTGATATCATATGTAAAGAGAGTCTTGCTCCCTTACTCAAAGAAGAATTCAATGACAATGTATTAATGGCTGTTCATGACAGGTTTGTCGATACCTCGGCTGTTGCCGGTATTAATCCGGGTCTATATTTCAACTCAGGATTCATGTACTTTAACCTTCCAGCATTAAAAGATATTAATTTGACTTTACAGGTCATTACAAAGGTCAATGAAAATCGTTTTTCACACCCCGATCAGGATGCACTGAATGTCCTCTTCAACGATCGCGTAAAAATTTTGGATCATAAGTTCAATTCATTCTTTAACATCGACACGTTAGCAAAAAAAGGTGGTGATGCCTTTAAAATCACACCACAAACAGTATTCATACACTATGTTGGCGTCACTAAACCCTGGCATGACTGGGCACAATTTTATGCTGAAGTAGAATACTTCAACGTCGCCAGAGAAAACTCACCGTGGAAAGATATTCCATTGTTAGCCCCCACTACATATAAACAGCTATCGAGAAAAAGTACGCATTTAAAGCACAATGGTCACGTGCTCAGTGCCTTTATTTTCTATATAAAATATTTAGTGAGAAAGTACCAAGCGAAGAAAAGTCGCTAATAAATCGATGCTCTGCTTGCATAAATGGTGATATTTCCGTCATATTTGATAAGGCGATCGGTTTTTAAGCCCATAACCATTCCTTTTCTAGCCTTTTGCTGCTGAGATGACAAAGTGGGGCAACACGACTCCGGCCCCCTTCTCATGATCCGTACAGTTTCCTCAAAAAATCAGCAAAAATGATGGTAAAGCCATAGTTAAATACATAGAATCCCCAGCACATCCATAAGCCAGCTACCATATATGCTCGAATTGCTTTACACCGCCCTCCTCTACCTTATCCAGCCTCTCATCTGGGTACGGCTTTGGGTGCGCGGACGTAAGGCTCCAGCCTATCGCAAACGCTGGGGTGAACGTTATGGTTTCTATCGCCAGCCGCTTAAACCCGGTGGCATTATGCTGCACTCCGTTTCCGTTGGTGAAACGCTGGCAGCCATCCCACTGGTTCGCGCGCTGCGTCATCGTTATCCTGATTTGCCGATTACGGTGACCACCATGACCCCAACCGGGTCTGAACGCGTTCAGTCGGCCTTTGGCAAAGACGTTCAGCATGTCTATCTACCTTATGATTTACCGGATGCTCTGAACCGCTTCCTCGATAAGATTGACCCTAAGCTGGTGCTTATCATGGAAACCGAACTGTGGCCGAACCTGATTGCCGCACTGCATCGCCGTCATATTCCGCTGGTTATCGCCAATGCCCGCCTTTCCGAGCGTTCTGCCGCTGGTTACGCTAAGCTTGGGTCGTTCGTGCGCACGCTGCTGCAACGTATTACGCTAATTGCGGCGCAGAATGAAGAAGACGGTAAGCGCTTTGTCGCGCTCGGTGCCAAAAATAGTCAGGTGACTATCACTGGCAGCCTGAAGTTTGATATCTCGGTTACGCCTCAACTGGCGGCCAGAGCCATCACGCTGCGCCGCCAATGGGCCCCGCATCGTCCGGTATGGATTGCCACCAGCACTCATGATGGCGAAGAGAGCATCATCATTGCCGCGCATAAAGCGCTGCTGCAGCACTATCCCGATCTTCTGTTAATTCTGGTGCCCCGCCATCCTGAGCGTTTCCCGGATGCCATCAACCTCACTCGTCAGGCAGGCCTGAGCTATACTACTCGCTCTTCCGGTGAAGTCCCTTCTGCCACCACCCAGGTAGTGATTGGTGACACGATGGGTGAACTGATGCTGCTCTACGGCATTGCCGACCTGGCGTTTGTCGGCGGTTCACTGGTTGAACGTGGCGGGCACAACCCGCTGGAAGCTGCTGCCCACGCCATTCCGGTGCTGATGGGGCCGCATACTTTCAACTTCAAAGATATCTGTGCTCGTCTGGAGCAGGCCAGCGGCCTTATCACGGTCACCGATGCCGCCAGCCTTGAGAAAGAAGTGGCTTCGCTGTTAGCCGATGAAGACTACCGTAGTTTCTATGGCCGTCATGCCGTTGAGGTTCTTTACCAGAATCAGGGCGCACTGCAGCGTCTGCTACAACTTCTGGAGCCTTACCTACCACCGAAAACGCATTGAGGATGGCTATGCAAAAACGGGCGATTTATCCAGGCACCTTCGATCCTATTACCAACGGTCACCTTGATATCGTGACCCGTGCAGCCTGCATGTTTGACCATGTTATCCTCGCTATTGCAGCCAGTCCCAGTAAAAAACCGTTGTTCGATCTGAGCGAGCGCGTGGCGTTGGCCCAGCAGGCAACGGCGCACCTTGATAACGTTGAGGTAATGGGTTTTAGCGACCTGATGGCTAACTTTGCGCGGACGCAGCAGGCCAATATTCTGATTCGCGGCCTGCGCGCCGTGGCTGACTTCGAGTATGAAATGCAGCTGGCGCATATGAATCGCCACCTGATGCCGGAGCTGGAAAGCGTCTTCCTGATGCCCTCCAAAGAGTGGTCGTTTATCTCATCTTCGCTGGTGAAAGAGGTGGCACGTCATCATGGTGATGTGACCCACTTCCTGCCGGTGAACGTGCATCAGGCGTTGATGGAGAAGCTGAAGTAGGCTTTGGTGTCGTTCCCGGCGGCGCTTCGCTTGGCCGGGCTACGTACGTGTAGGTGTTATTTCTGGCACTGTTTGCAGTAAAACGTCGCCCGCTGCGCATGCTTGCTCGCCACAATCGGCGCCCCACATATCCGACACGCTTCCCCTTTACGTCCATATACCTGCAATTCCTGAGCAAAATAGCCCGGCTTACCGTCGCTTTGCAGGAAGTCTTTTAGCGTCGTCCCGCCTTGCTCAATCGATCGTGCCAGCACCGCTTTGATCGCGTCAACCAGCCGTTCACCCTCTTCTCTTGAGAGCGAGGACGCCAGCCGATCCGGGTGGATCCGCGCGGCGAATAGTGATTCGCTGGCGTAGATATTCCCCACACCCACGACCAGCTTGTTATCCATCAGCCAGGGTTTGATCGCCGTTTTCTTCTTCGCACACTTCACCAACAGATAATCGGCGTTAAATTCCGCGCTGAGCGGCTCTGGGCCAAGATGCGCGAGCACGCTGTGCCCTTCCAGCTCCGTGGTCCATAGCCAGGCACCAAAGCGACGTGGGTCGGTATAGCGCAGCACTTTGCCGTTACTCATCACCAGGTCGACGTGGTCATGTTTTTCTGCGGGGAGTTCTTCAGACAGGATACGCAGGCTGCCAGACATCCCCAAATGAATGATTATCCAACCATCGGGCAGTTCAAGCAGAAGGTACTTTGCACGCCTCTGAACGCTCAGGACGGGCTTATCGCTCAAGCGGTAGATTTCATCAGAGACAGGCCAGCGCAGGCGACCGTTGCGAATCACAGCGTGCTGGATGGTGGCACCGACCAGGTGTGGTTCAATACCCCGGCGGCTGGTTTCAACTTCAGGTAATTCAGGCATAGCGTCTCCGACTCAAATACAGATCTCTCTATTATGGGGACGCGCAGAAAACAAAAAACCCCGCCGAGGCGAGGTTTTTCGTGACATCAAAACTAAAATTATTTGATTTTAGCTTCTTTGTACAGAACGTGCTGACGGACAACTGGATCGAACTTTTTCAGTTCCAGTTTTTCCGGTTTAGTACGTTTGTTCTTCGTGGTGGTATAGAAGTGACCAGTACCAGCAGAAGAAACCAGCTTGATTTTCTCGCGAATACCTTTAGCCATGATTTATTTCCTCTTTAAGTACTTAGTACTTTTCGCCACGGGCACGCAGTTCGGACAGAACTGTATCGATGCCTTTCTTATCAATAACACGCATACCTTTAGCAGATACACGCAGGGTGACAAAACGCTTCTCGCTCTCAACCCAGAAACGGTGAGAGTGCAGGTTCGGCAGGAAACGGCGTTTAGTCGCGTTCAGTGCGTGGGAACGGTTGTTACCGGTCACCGGACGCTTGCCAGTAACTTGGCAGACTCGGGACATGTCTATTCTCCAAAAATCAAATTAGCTCGAGCTTCGTATGGGGTATCGGCGCCTCGTCAGGCTTTACAGCCCGGTCATCGCGTAGTTCTAAGTGAACTCTCGATCGCCAGGCCCAAATGCCAAACCCGAGATTCTCAAAGGTGGCGTAGTATACGCTGACACGAGGATATGCTCAAGTCCCGAACAGACAAAGATCCCGGTGGATCGCGTAATTATCCGCTAAATCCAGCCTCGTTCGGCAAAAGAAACATACTCACCGCGGCCAATAACCAAATGGTCTAGTACACGTACATCCATGAATTGGCAACACTTTACCACTCTTTCGGTGATAAGTCTGTCTGATTTACTCGGTTCGGCATTTCCTGATGGATGATTATGCGCGAGGATCACCGCCGCGGCATTCACTTTGATGGCTTCTCGTACAATTTCACGCGGGTGAACCTCCACATGATTCAACGTTCCGGAAAAAAGTCGACTATGTTTCAGGACCTTGTGCCGGTTATCGAGGAAGATGACCACAAAGATTTCTCTTTCTTCATCGGCCAACTGGCTTTGTAAAAATTCTCGCGCCAGCTCCGGACTCAACAGGGAATCTTCTTCCAGCACCCGCACGCTGAAGTAGCGACGTGCCAGTTCAGCAATACCTTTGAGCTGAGCATATTTGGCAATCCCCATCCCATCAATCTGAGTCATCTCCTCCTCGCTAGCAGAGAGTAGCCGGTAGAGCGACCCAAAATGCCGAAGCAGGTCGTGAGAATAGCGCATCACGCTTTTTTCACGCGTCCCCGTGCGTAAAAACAGCGCCAGCAATTCGGTATCTGACAGCGTCTCAATGCCATACCGCTGCATTTTTTCCCGCGGCATCATCGCTTCTGCACTCTCCATAACGGCCTCCTTCCGATAGCTGCCGCCATGCTGTCACAACGCGTATCGCGCCGCACGACTGAGATCTTGCGCTTGCGTAGCGCCTCGCAAAGTGTCGATGTCACAAGCGCACGACCCCGAAAGGATTGTGATAAAATACGCGGATTCTGGTGTCCCCCTAACAGGAAAGAATCATGATGAGCCTGGCCGGTAAAAAAATTGTTCTTGGCGTCAGCGGCGGCATTGCTGCCTACAAAACGCCGGAACTCGTACGTCGCCTGCGCGACCGCGGCGCAGACGTACGCGTTGCCATGACGGAAGCCGCAAAAGCTTTTATCACCCCGCTGAGTCTGCAAGCCGTTTCCGGCTATCCGGTCTCTGATAGTCTGCTTGATACCGCCGCTGAAGCCGCAATGGGGCACATCGAGCTGGGGAAATGGGCTGACCTCGTTATTCTGGCACCCGCGACGGCGGACCTGATTGCCCGCGTGACCGCGGGGATGGCAAACGACCTGGTCTCGACTATCTGTCTCGCCACGCCGTCTCCCGTTGCCGTAGTGCCAGCCATGAATCAGCAGATGTACCGCGCTGCCGCCACTCAGCACAATCTTGAGGTATTAGCCTCGCGGAATATGCTCATCTGGGGCCCTGACAGCGGCAGTCAGGCCTGCGGTGATGTCGGCCCGGGGCGCATGCTCGACCCGCTGACCATCGTTGATATGGCGGCTGCGCACTTTTCGCCCGTCAAAGATTTGCAACATCTGAACATCATGATTACCGCTGGCCCCACTCGTGAGCCGCTGGATCCCGTACGCTACATCACCAACCATAGCTCCGGGAAAATGGGCTTTGCGATTGCCGAAGCGGCCGCACAGCGCGGCGCCAACGTTACGCTGGTTAGCGGCCCGGTATCGCTGCCAACGCCAGCCTTCGTGCAGCGCGTTGATGTGACGACCGCTGAGGAGATGAATGCGGCCGTTCAAGCTGGCGTTGCCGGGCAGCATATTTTCATCGGTTGTGCCGCCGTCGCGGACTATCGCGCTGCCGTGATTGCCGACGAAAAAATTAAGAAGCAGGATACTCAGGGTGATGAATTCACAATAAAAATGGTGAAAAACCCTGACATCGTTGCCGGCGTTGCAGCACGAAAAACCGAGCGACCTTACGTCGTAGGATTTGCCGCCGAAACGAATAATGTGGAAGAATATGCGCGGCAAAAGCGTAGCCGCAAGAACCTTGATCTGATTTGTGCCAACGACGTTTCTCAATCAAATCAAGGCTTTAATAGCGACAACAATGCATTACATCTTTTCTGGCAGGACGGCGAGAAGCGCTTACCACTCGCCAGTAAGTCACTCCTGGGCCAACTATTATTGGACGAGATCGTTACCCGTTATGATGAAAAAAATCGACGTTAAGATTCTGGACTCGCGTATTGGTCAGCAGTTCCCGCTGCCGACCTATGCCACTGCTGGCTCAGCAGGCCTTGACCTGCGCGCCTGTCTTGATGACGCCGTAGAGCTGGCGCCGGGCGAAACCACTTTACTGCCAACCGGTCTGGCGATTCACATTGCCGACCCTTCCCTGGCCGCTGTGATGCTGCCGCGTTCTGGCCTGGGTCACAAGCACGGTATCGTGCTGGGCAACCTGGTCGGGCTGATTGACTCCGACTATCAGGGTCAGCTGATGGTTTCCATCTGGAACCGTGGGCAAACGACCTTCACCATTGAGCCTGGCGAACGCGTTGCGCAAATGGTGTTTGTTCCTGTCGTACAGGCCGAGTTTAATCTGGTCGAATCGTTTGAAGCCACCGATCGTGGCGAAGGTGGTTTTGGCCACTCCGGGCGTAAATAGCGCGCCCTAAGGCGCACCCGTCCAGCGCGGTGCGCCCGTTTTTACGTATCTCACGGTGTCATAATGCGAATACATCACTGCAAATTATGATTGCGGTCGCCGTGTGGATGCTCGCCTGACAATTGTTTTATTTTCAGGGGTATTTTAGAACATGGCAGAAAAGCAAACTGCGAAAAGGAATCGTCGCGAGGAAATACTTCAATCCCTGGCGTTGATGCTTGAATCCAGCGACGGTAGCCAGCGTATCACCACGGCCAAACTGGCCGCCTCCGTTGGTGTTTCCGAAGCAGCGCTGTACCGGCATTTTCCTAGTAAGACCCGCATGTTCGATAGCCTCATCGAGTTTATCGAAGATAGCCTGATTACCCGTATCAACCTGATCCTCAAAGACGAGAAGGACACCACCGCGCGTTTACGCCTGATTGTGCTGCTTATTCTTGGTTTTGGCGAACGCAACCCAGGGCTGACCCGTATCCTGACCGGCCATGCGCTCATGTTTGAGCAAGATCGCCTACAGGGACGTATCAACCAGCTGTTTGAACGTATTGAAGCTCAGTTGCGCCAGGTGCTGCGCGAGCGGAAAATGCGGGAAGGTGAAGGCTACGAAACGGATGAAACGCTGCTGGCAAGTCAACTGCTCGCCTTCTGTGAGGGCATGTTGTCACGCTTTGTACGCAGCGAATTCAAATACCGACCAACGGACGATTTTGATGCCCGTTGGCCGCTGATCGTTGCGCAACTGCAGTAATACGTTCAAATAACCCGGCATCCGCCGGGCTATTTTTTTAAACGCCGTACGCCTCGCGATAAGCACGTACCGAAGCCAGATGTTCAGCCATCTCTGGTTTTTCTTCCAGATAAGCAATCAAGTCTTTCAGCGTGATGATCGAGATAACCTCACAGCCATAGTCACGTTCAACTTCCTGGATCGCGGAAATTTCACCGCGTCCACGCTCCTGACGATCTAAAGAGATCAGCACGCCGGCAAGCTTCGCACCGTTGGCCTGGATAATCTCCATCGATTCACGGATCGCGGTACCCGCAGTGATCACATCGTCTACCAGCATCACGCGTCCGGTCAGCGCGCTCCCCACCAGATTGCCGCCTTCTCCGTGGTCTTTCGCTTCTTTGCGGTTAAAGCAGTACGGATAATCACGGTCGTGATGCTCCGCCAGCGCAACTGCCGTAGTTGTGGCAATCGGGATACCTTTGTAGGCAGGGCCAAACAACAGATCGAACTCAATACCGGAATCCACCAGCGCTTCGGCATAAAAACGGCCTAACAGTGCCAGATCGCGCCCGGTATTAAACAGCCCGGCGTTGAAGAAATAGGGGCTCTTGCGCCCGGATTTCAGCGTAAATTCGCCAAACTTAAGTACCTGCTTGTTAAGCGCAAACTCAATAAACTGGCGCTGATACGGTTTCATGGATTCGCTCCTCATCTCACTTTATTACGGACAAAAAAAAGGGCGACCACGTCGCCCTTAACATCAATTTTCTAACGCCGCTTTCTGCGTCGTGATAATAGATTCGATTCCCCCTCGGGCTAACGCCAGCAGGGTGAGTAACTCTTCGTGGCTGAACGGCTCGCCCTCGGCGGTCCCCTGAACTTCAATGATGCGTCCATCTTCGGTCATCACCACGTTCATATCGGTTTCTGCCGCTGAATCTTCAACGTATTCCAGGTCGCACAGTGCTTCACCATTCACGATACCTACGGAAACCGCCGCTACCATCCCTTTCATTGGGTTGGTTTTCAGCTTACCCGCGGCAACCAGTTTCCCCAGCGCATCGGCCAGCGCCACGCAGGCGCCGGTAATGGAGGCTGTACGCGTGCCGCCATCGGCCTGGATAACGTCGCAGTCCAGCGTGATGGTGAATTCACCCAGCGCCTTCAGATCTACCGCCGCGCGCAGCGCACGAGCAATCAGACGCTGAATTTCCATGGTACGACCGCCCTGCTTGCCCTTAGCCGCTTCACGCGCATTACGCGTGTGGGTCGCACGTGGCAGCATGCCGTACTCGGCGGTGATCCAACCCTGGCCCTGACCTTTCAGGAAACGTGGTACGCCTTCATCGATAGAAGCAGTACACAGCACTTTGGTATCACCAAATTCGACCAGCACGGAGCCTTCAGCGTGTTTTGTATAATTACGGGTCAGGGTGACGGGACGCACCTGGTTAGCACTACGGCCTGCTGGACGCATGATAGATATCTCCGGCTTGAAACGAATGTGGCGCGCATTATACACAAAATCATTCAAGCTGTATCAAGGCGGCAAGGGCGCTCACCTCAGGAGCGTACTCAACAGAGACTGCCTGAAGGACGAAGCGTATACGGATTAACGGCGCTTATTTCTATCCTCATAAGCTACCGGAGGCTATAATCCCCCCATCTCTCCTTTAAAAACAGGAACGTCTATGATCCGCAGCATGACCGCCTATGCCCGCCGTGAAATCAAGGGCAGTTGGGGCAGCGCCGCTTGGGAACTGCGCTCTGTTAACCAGCGTTATCTCGAAACCTATTTCCGTCTGCCAGAGCAGTTCCGCAGTCTTGAACCCGTTGTCCGTGAACGTCTGCGTACCCGCTTAACGCGAGGTAAAGTTGAGTGCACCCTGCGTTTTGAGCCAGATGCCAGCGCGCAAGGCGAACTAATCCTCAATGAAAAACTGGCAAAACAACTGGTTAGCGCCGCAAACTGGGTAAAAATGCAGAGCGATGAAGGGGAAGTTAACCCTGTCGACATTCTGCGCTGGCCTGGCGTAATGGCCGCACAGGAGCAGGATCTGGACGCTATTGCCGCCGAGATCCTCAATGCGCTGGACGGTACGCTGGACGACTTCATCGTTGCTCGTGAAACCGAAGGTCAGGCGCTGAAAGCCCTGATTGAGCAGCGTCTGGAAGGCGTCAGCGGCGAAGTGACCAAAGTCCGCGCCCATATGCCGGAAATCCTGCAGTGGCAGCGCGACCGTCTGGTTGCCAAACTGGAAGACGCGGAAGTTCAGCTTGAAAATAACCGCCTGGAGCAGGAACTGGTGCTGATGGCCCAGCGTATCGACGTTGCCGAAGAGCTGGATCGCCTCGAAGCGCACGTGAAAGAGACCTATAACATCCTGAAGAAAAAAGAGGCGGTTGGCCGCCGTCTGGACTTCATGATGCAAGAGTTCAACCGAGAGTCGAACACCCTGGCGTCAAAGTCGATCAATGCGGACGTGACCAATT
Source organism: Kluyvera sp. EC_51 (assembly GCF_019584505.1). Lineage (NCBI taxonomy): Bacteria > Pseudomonadati > Pseudomonadota > Gammaproteobacteria > Enterobacterales > Enterobacteriaceae > Kluyvera > Kluyvera sp. EC_51. Next base: position 144,862 of record NZ_VDAG01000104.1, read on the forward strand.
CTGCTATCGAATTGAAAGTACTGATCGAACAAATGCGCGAGCAGATTCAAAACATCGAATAATTAGAATCAGTGACTTTAAATTGATGCCCGCCATTGTGCGGGCATTTTTAATTCAGGTAGTTTCTTTTTTCCTAAGTAAATTGCATCATTACTCACCCTTATATAAAGGGTGATTATGGAATGAGTCGATACACAGGACGTTTTTAACCAGATATTTTCCACCTTCATCTATATCCTTTCAGATGCCAGGGCTATCTGCTTATGCGTTCAGATATCGAACTAATTATATCTTAAGCATTGGTGGCTAGACTGGCCGCCTCCATCACAAATAAAGTTAAACCTATGCAATTCACGACTACTCAGAGTACACCAGCCTTTAGCTGGAAAGCCCTTGGCTGGGCCGTATTGTATTTTTGTTTCTTTTCAACGGCATTACAGCTTGTAATCTACGCCACAGGCTACAGTGGCTCTACCGGTTTAAGGGATTCCATCCTCTTTAGCTTATTATGGCTGGTGCCGGTATTCCTGTTCCCGAAGAAGACTCGCATCATTGGCGCCATTATTGGCGTTGTGCTCTGGGCGGCGTCGCTAGCTGCTATTAGCTATTACGTGATTTATGGTCAGGAGTTTTCGCAAAGCGTTTTATTTGTGATGTTTGAGACCAACACCAACGAAGCAGGTGAGTTCTTAAGCCAGTATTTTAGCCTTAAGATTGTCCTGATTGCGGTGGTCTACTCCATTGTTGCCGTGCTGCTCTGGACGCGCCTGCGTCCAGTGTATATCCCAAATCCCTGGCGCTGGCTCGTCTCCTTTGCCCTGCTCTATGGGCTGATTCTGAACCCGCTGGTGACCGGCGTGTTGATGAAAGGCAAGCCCGTTGCGGACGTGCTGGATGGCATATCGACCCGCCTTGCACCTGCAGCTCCCTGGCAGTTTATTACTGGCTACTACCAGTATCACCATCAGTTAGACAGCCTGACCAGACTGCTCAATGATAACCACGCGCTGCCGCCGCTAGCCAACCTGAAAGACAGTTCAGGGAATGCTCCTCGTACGCTGGTGCTGGTCATTGGTGAATCCACGCAGCGTGGGCGCATGAGCCTTTATGGCTACCCGCGCGAAACCACGCCTGAGCTGGATGCACTGCACAAGTCAGATCCTAACTTCACCGTTTTCAATGATGTAGTGACCTCGCGCCCTTACACCATTGAGATCCTGCAGCAGGCGCTAACCTTTGCCAACGAGCAGAACCCAGACCTGTATCTGACTAAACCATCGCTGATGAACCTGATGAAACAGGCGGGCTATAAAACCTTCTGGATCACCAACCAGCAGACGATGACCTCACGTAACACCATGCTGACCGTGTTCTCAAAACAGACCGACCAGCAGTTCTATATGAACCAGCAGCGCACTCAGAGCGCCCGTGAATACGATTCTAACGTTCTGGCACCGTTTAAACAGGTTCTGTCAGACCCGGCACCGAAGAAGTTTATTATCGTGCACCTGTTGGGTACGCATATTAACTACGATTACCGTTACCCGGAAAACTGGAATAAATTCTCGGGCAAAACCGACACGATGCCAGCTGGGTTAAGTAAGGATGAGCAAAGCACGTACAACAGCTACGATAATGCCAACCTTTACAACGACTACGTCGTTTCCACCCTGATTAAGGACTACAAAGCAACGGACCCAAATGGCTTCCTGCTGTACTTCTCTGACCACGGGGAAGAGGTTTATGACACGCCGCCGCACCAAACGCAGGGCCGCAATGAGCTTGCGCCAACGCGTCATATGTACACCATTCCATTCCTGCTGTGGACGTCAGAAAAATGGCATCAGGAACACCCTCGCGATTTCTCTCAGGATGTTAACCGTAAATACAGCAGCTCCGAGCTTATCCATACCTGGTCCGATCTGGCAGGATTAAGCTATGACGGTTTCGAGCCAACCCGCGCGTTAACCAGCCCGCAGTTTGTTGAAACCACACGCTGGATTGGCAACCCATACGATAAGAAGTCGTTGACCGATTACGACAAACTGCCGTACGGCGAGCAGAAAGGTAATCAATAACGCTCCGTAAGCCGCTCCGTATGGAGCGGCTTTTTACGCTTTACCCCGCGCATCATTTTTTCACATAATGACTTACATTTTCTAATCATAAAATCCATTAACAAATTCTATAAAACTCACCAATACAGCATTAATACGTAATTTATGAATTAGTTTTTCTTATTCAAATGAGCTCACCTTAGAAAAACTCAATCGTGACATGGCGCACAAATCGCTACCCTCCTGTCATTCTTGTTGGGAGCGAACATGTTACTGCACATCCTTTACCTTATCGGCATCACCGCAGAGGCGATGACCGGAGCCCTGGCCGCCGGGCGCCGCCGCATGGATACCTTTGGGGTCATCATCATTGCCACCGCCACCGCACTGGGCGGGGGTTCCGTCCGTGACATGCTGCTTGGCCACTATCCCTTAGGCTGGGTGCAACACCCTGAATACATCATCACCGTAGCCATTGCCGCAGTACTGACCACCATTGTGGCTCCGGTCATGCCGCATTTGCGCCGCCTGTTTTTGGTTCTCGATGCCGTGGGTCTGATTGTCTTTTCAATCATTGGCGCGCAAATCGCGCTGGATATGGGAGAAGGACCCATTATCGCCGTCATCGCCGCCGTCATCACCGGCGTATTTGGCGGGGTACTACGCGATATGTTCTGTAAGCGCATTCCGCTCGTCTTCCAGAAAGAGCTTTATGCCGGTATCTCGTTTGCGGCCGCCGTGCTGTACGTGGCGCTTTCACAGTACGTCAGCAATCATGACGTGGTGGTGATCTCCACGCTGCTCTTCGGCTTTACCGCAAGGATGCTGGCGCTCAGGCTCAAGCTTGGCCTTCCGGTATTCCACTACCGGCACGAAACGCACTAGTTAAACCCCGCAACCCCAAGCTTTCTCAGCTTTTCGACAAGCGAACTCACCACGGGGTCATGAAGAAACGTTACCAGGCTACGCGCTTTCTCCGGGCCGATGCCCGGCAACGTTTGCCAGCGTTGCTCATTGCGAGCAAGTAGCTGTCGCCAGGTACTATCGTCAAGCGCCTTTAAGGCCGCGTTCGGCAGCGGCACACCTATTGCTTTGATCCAGCGGCGAAAGGGCTGCCGACGCGTCATATCAAAACGGTGCCATACCTGCTGCGCTCGCTCTGCCGTCATGCCAGGTGTGGACTGAAGCTGAGTTAGCGTGAGCCCAAGCCAGGAGAAGATGTGCTCAAACGAATGCGCCGTCGCAAGCCGCTGCCACCCAACCTCTCCAACGCCTTCAATATCGAGCACCGCGGGCGATCCGAGCCAGGCAAGGCGCGCTAAGAACTGCTCCCGGCACGCAACCGTACGATAAAAACAGGTGAGTGAGTTAAAGTCAGCCGCAGGTGGCTCGGGTTTTGTTCGTTCGAGAGCACGCCAGACCACGCTTTCCAGTCGCGGAATGCCTTGCCCGGCAAGACTAATCAGCAGCTGATCGCCTGCGGTAATATCCAGGCTCTGCCAGCGCGCCACCGAACCTATATTGACCCGCTGTACCCGCTTATCGTCGAGCATGATGGGCTGCAATTCGGCCACCACTGCAATCTTTCCGGTACGGCCTATCGCAAAGTGAATACCGCTGACCTCTGCCACCTGCGACACCGGCTGATACTTCCAGGCGACAACCCAATCTCCCTGCGTTGGCAACCATCGGCTTCCTTCAGGTTCTTTTCCCATTCGAACCACCACACCATCCGTTGCAAAGGGTAGCGGCGCGTTAAACCATCGCGAGCGCCATTCTGCTACCTCCCGGGCACTCGTTACTGAATGGCTATAGCGCGCGGCGAGTTCGAATCCGGACGCGGCAAGAAGGTTCAGCCGCTCACGCATTGAGGCCGGGCCATCGGGCCATGCCCAGATAAACAACGACAGCGCGGAAAGCGACTGGCTATTACTCTGACGCATCAGCATTCCCGCCACCTTTGAGCGCGCGTTCATTCCCCCCATTTTTTTCTGTACATGTCCTTCCGCACGTAAAAATATCTCGCCTTGCAGAACGCTGTTTGCCAGCGCTCCGCTGACATTTTTTGGGATAGCGGGAATGTGCCGGGCTTTTTCCGTCCAGTCTTCTCCACTTAGCCCATCCCCCCGGCTGATAGCTTGCTTTAGATGTCCATTCTGATAGACCAGGGTAACCGCAACGCCATCCACTTTCGGCTGCACCCACATCCCTTCCCGGCCCTTCATCCATTCATCCATCGACCTGGCATCCGCCAACTTACGCACGCCCGTATGTGCCACCGGATGCTTCACCGTCTTGCCGAGCGGCGACAGGCTGGTTTGCGCCACGGTGGTCATGCCAAAGCAGCGCTGCCACTGGGTAAGACGCGCAGAGAGTTGGTCATATACGCCGTCGCTAACCTCACTCTCCCCCTGCTGCCAGTAAACTTTATTCCACCCACTAATCTGGGCTTCGAGCTGCGCTATCTCCTGCTCCGCTCTGGTGGGTGACCAGGCAGGACAGGCCGCCTCTACCTGCAACGTGAACAGCAAGCCCACGCCAATCATCCATGCTTTCATGTTCTTCCCCTCGCCAACGAATAGCCCCTTTGTAGCGCAGCGCTTTTCACCCTGCGATAAGGGATTCTGCATTTATCGAGCCGGATTCCGGGAAAACGTGTTTGTTGCAGCAACACAAGGAGAAATCAGGAAAACGGTACGCAAAATGAAAGAAACTGGCGCAAAAAGTGTGACAAAGGCTACGTCGCGTGGCAGCGCCGTGTATAATAGGCTCGTATGTAAGTTCTCTTTCGATAATCACATACAAAAGACACTCATGGCTCAAGGCACGCTCTATATTGTTTCCGCCCCTAGCGGCGCGGGTAAATCCAGCCTGATTCAGGCTTTATTGAAAACCCAACCGTTGTACGACTCCCAGGTATCTGTTTCACATACCACGCGCGCGCCGCGTCCGGGTGAAGTGCACGGCGAACACTATTTCTTTGTGAATCACGACGATTTCAGAACGATGATTGGCGAAGGGGCATTCCTGGAACACGCGGAAGTCTTTGGCAACTATTACGGCACCTCGCGTCAGGCAATTGAGCAGGTACTGGCGACCGGCGTTGATGTCTTCCTCGATATCGACTGGCAGGGCGCTCAGCAAATCCGTAAAAGCATGCCGGGTGCGCGCAGCATCTTTATTCTGCCGCCATCCAAAATTGAACTGGATCGTCGCCTGCGCGGCCGCGGACAGGACAGCGAAGAGGTGATCGCAAAACGTATGGCTCAGGCAGTTGCAGAAATGAGTCATTACGCGGAATATGATTACCTTATCGTCAATGATGATTTTGATACCGCGCTGGGTGATTTTAAAACCATCCTCCGGGCAGAACGTCTGCGTATGAGCCGCCAAAAGCAGCGACATGACGCTTTAATCAGCAAATTATTGGCAGACTGAACCCACTTTCAGTATCATGCCCAGTCCATCACTATCTGTGGAGCATTAAAGTATGGCACGCGTAACTGTTCAGGACGCTGTAGAGAAAATTGGTAACCGTTTTGACCTGGTACTGGTCGCCGCGCGTCGCGCTCGTCAGATGCAGGTAGGCGGAAAGGATCCGCTGGTTCCAGAAGAAAACGATAAAACCACCGTTATCGCACTGCGCGAAATCGAAGAAGGTCTGATCAACAACCAGATCCTCGACGTGCGTGAGCGCCAGGAACAGCAAGAGCAGGAAGCCGCTGAATTACAAGCTGTTACCGCTATTGCTGAAGGTCGTCGTTAATTACATAGCGGGTCGCCCTTGTATCTGTTTGAGAGCCTGAATCAGCTGATTCAAAATTACCTGCCGGAAGACCAGATTAAGCGTCTTCGGCAGGCCTATCTCGTTGCACGTGACGCTCACGAGGGGCAAACACGTTCAAGCGGTGAACCCTATATCACGCACCCGGTAGCGGTGGCCTGTATTCTGGCCGAGATGAAACTCGACTATGAAACGTTGATGGCTGCTCTGCTGCATGACGTGATTGAAGATACCCCTGCCACCTACCAGGACATGGAGCAACTCTTTGGTAAAAGCGTTGCTGAACTGGTAGAGGGGGTCTCTAAACTTGATAAGCTCAAGTTCCGCGATAAGAAAGAAGCCCAGGCTGAAAACTTTCGCAAAATGATTATGGCGATGGTGCAGGATATCCGCGTCATCCTCATCAAGCTTGCCGACCGCACCCACAATATGCGTACGCTGGGCTCATTACGCCCGGACAAGCGTCGCCGCATCGCCCGTGAAACCCTCGAAATTTACAGCCCGCTGGCCCACCGTTTAGGTATCCACCACATCAAGACCGAGCTCGAAGAGCTGGGCTTTGAAGCGCTGTATCCAAACCGTTATCGCGTGATTAAAGAAGTGGTGAAAGCCGCGCGCGGTAACCGTAAAGAGATGATTCAGAAGATCCTTTCTGAAATCGAAGGGCGTTTGCAGGAAGCGGGAATTCCGTGTCGCGTTAGCGGTCGCGAGAAACATCTTTACTCTATCTACTGCAAAATGGTGCTGAAAGAGCAGCGTTTTCACTCGATCATGGACATCTACGCCTTCCGCGTTATCGTCCACGATCTGGATACCTGCTACCGCGTACTGGGCCAGATGCACAGCCTGTACAAACCGCGTCCGGGTCGCGTAAAAGATTACATCGCGATTCCAAAGGCCAACGGATATCAGTCCCTGCACACCTCAATGATTGGGCCACACGGTGTCCCGGTCGAAGTCCAGATCCGTACTGAAGACATGGATCAAATGGCAGAGATGGGTGTTGCCGCGCACTGGGCATACAAAGAGCACGGTGGCGAAAGCAGTACTACCGCACAAATCCGCGCCCAGCGCTGGATGCAAAGCCTGCTGGAACTGCAGCAGAGCGCCGGTAGCTCGTTTGAATTTATCGAGAGCGTTAAATCCGATCTCTTCCCGGATGAGATTTACGTTTTCACCCCGGAAGGCCGCATTGTCGAACTGCCCGCTGGCGCTACGCCGGTGGACTTCGCCTACGCCGTGCATACCGACATCGGTCATGCCTGCGTGGGCGCGCGCGTCGACCGCCAGCCTTACCCACTGTCGCAACCGCTCTCAAGCGGTCAGACGGTAGAGATCATTACCGCGCCGGGCGCACGCCCGAACGCCGCATGGCTCAATTTTGTCGTCAGCTCAAAAGCGCGCGCCAAAATCCGTCAGATGCTGAAAAACCTCAAGCGCGACGACTCCGTCAGCCTGGGCCGCCGTCTGCTGAACCACGCGCTGGGCGGCAGCCGCAAACTTGCGGAAATTCCTGCGGACCATGTTCAGCGCGAACTTGACCGTATGCGTCTTGCCACCCTTGACGACCTGCTGGCCGAAATTGGCCTGGGCAACGCCATGAGCGTGGTAGTGGCGAAAAACCTCCAGCAGGGTGAAGCTATCCCGTCTGCACCGGGTGCCTCCGGGCATACCCATCTGCCGATTAAAGGCGCCGACGGCGTGCTGATCACCTTCGCGAAATGCTGTCGACCGATCCCTGGCGACCCGATCATCGCCCACGTCAGCCCGGGTAAAGGGCTGGTTATTCACCATGAATCCTGCCGCAACATTCGTGGCTATCAGAAAGAACCTGAGAAATTCATGGCGGTTGAGTGGGACAAAGAGACGGCGCAGGAATTTATCACCGAGATTAAGGTCGATATGTTCAACCATCAGGGGGCACTGGCCAACCTGACGGCAGCCATCAATACCGCGGCGTCCAATATTCAAAGCCTGAATACGGAAGAAAAAGACGGCCGCGTTTATAGCGCCTTTATCCGCCTGACCGCTCGCGACCGTGTGCACCTGGCGAATATCATGCGCAAAATCCGCGTGATGCCGGACGTCATTAAAGTCACCCGTAACCGAAACTAGCGTTATGAATTCACAGCGTTATGCGCGTATTCGTGAGATGCTCGCCAGGCGTCAGCCTGACCTGACGGTCTGCATGGAAGAGGTCCACAAACCTCATAATGTCTCGGCGATCGTTCGCACCGCCGACGCGGTAGGCGTACACGAAGTTCATGCGGTCTGGCCCAGCACCCGAATGCGCCCTATGGCATCCGCGGCGGGCAGTAACAGCTGGGTTCAGGTAATAACCCATCCCACCATTGGCGATGCGGTCGGCCATTTAAAGGGCCAGGGCATGCAAATCCTGGCCACTAACCTGTCAGACACATCCGTCGATTTCCGTGAAATCGACTACACCCGCCCAACCTGTATTCTGATGGGGCAGGAAAAAACCGGCATCACCCAGGAAGCGTTAGCCCTCGCAGACCAGGACATCATCATCCCGATGATCGGCATGGTGCAGTCGCTCAACGTTTCCGTCGCCTCTGCGTTGATTCTCTACGAAGCCCAGCGTCAGCGTCAAAACGCCGGTATGTACCAACGCGAAAACAGCATGCTGCCGGTCGAAGAGCAGCAGCGTCTGCTGTTTGAAGGCGGCTACCCGGTGCTGGCACACGTCGCCAAACGCAAAGGCCTTCCTTATCCCCACGTCAATGAGCAGGGCGAAATTGAAGCCGATGCCACGTGGTGGTCCACTATGCAGGCTACGGAGTAACCGCCATGCAAAGCCGTCTGCTGGATGCCGTTCCGCTCAACACATTGACCGGCGTAGGCGCCGCGCAGAGCAATCGGCTGGCGAAAATTGGTCTGCACACGGTGCAGGATTTGCTCCTGCACCTGCCGTTACGCTACGAAGACCGCACCCAACTTTATCCTATCGGTGAACTGCTTCCCGGCATCTACGTGACCGTAGAAGGCGAAGTTCTGAACTGTAATATCACCTTCGGCGGCCGCCGGATGATGACCTGCCAGATTAGCGATGGCACTGGCATCCTGACCATGCGCTTTTTCAACTTCAACGCGGCGATGAAAAATAGCCTCGCCACCGGGCGACGCGTGTTGGCCTATGGTGAAGCAAAGCGCGGCAAGTACGGCGCGGAGATGATCCACCCGGAATACCGCGTGCAGGGCGACCTCAGTACGCCGGATTTGCAGGAGACCTTAACGCCGGTCTATCCCACTACCGAAGGCATCAAGCAGGCGACGCTGCGCAAACTCACCGACCAGGCGCTGGATCTACTCGACACCTGCGCCATCAGCGAGCTGCTGCCACCGGAACTGGCACAGGGGATGATGAGCCTGCCGGAAGCGCTGCGCACGCTGCATCGCCCACCGCCGACGCTACAGCTCGCCGATTTAGAGACCGGTAAACACCCCGCACAACAGCGTTTAATTCTCGAAGAGCTGCTGGCGCATAACCTCAGCATGCTGGCGCTGCGTGCGGGCGCGCAGCGTTTTCACGCTCAGCCTCTCAGCGAGAACCGTGAGCTGAAAGAGAAGTTTCTGGCCAATTTGCCGTTTAAGCCTACCGGCGCACAGGCGCGGGTGACGGCCGAAATCGAACATGATCTGGCGTTGGATATACCGATGATGCGTCTGGTGCAGGGCGACGTTGGTTCCGGTAAAACGCTGGTTGCCGCGCTAGCAGCACTACGCGCTATCGCGCACGGTAAACAGGTGGCGCTAATGGCGCCGACCGAACTGCTCGCCGAACAGCACGCCAACAACTTCCGCAGCTGGTTTGAACCGCTCGGCATTGAAGTCGGCTGGTTAGCGGGCAAGCAAAAAGGCAAAGCCCGTCAGGCGCAGCAGGAGGCTATTGCCAGCGGTCAGGTGCAGATGATTGTCGGCACCCACGCCATCTTCCAGGAGCAGGTGCAGTTTAACGGGCTGGCGCTGGTCATCATCGACGAACAGCACCGTTTTGGCGTCCATCAACGCCTGGCGCTGTGGGAGAAAGGCCAGCAGCAGGGCTTCCACCCACATCAGTTGATCATGACCGCCACCCCGATTCCGCGCACCCTGGCGATGACCGCCTATGCCGATCTGGATACCTCGGTGATTGACGAACTGCCGCCGGGCCGCACCCCGGTGACCACGGTAGCGATACCTGATACCCGACGTCACGACATTATCGACCGCGTGCGCAACGCCTGCACCACCGAGGGCCGCCAGGCTTATTGGGTCTGTACGCTGATTGAAGAGTCTGACCTGCTGGAGGCTCAGGCGGCGGAAGCCACCTGCGAAGAGCTGAAGCTGGCGCTGCCGGAGCTGAATATCGGCCTCGTCCACGGGCGCATGAAGCCCGCCGAGAAGCAGGCCGTTATGCAAGCGTTCAAACAGGGCGAGCTACATCTGCTGATTGCCACCACGGTCATTGAAGTGGGCGTCGACGTTCCAAACGCCAGCCTGATGATTATTGAAAACCCGGAGCGTCTGGGGCTGGCACAGCTGCACCAGCTAAGAGGCCGCGTGGGCCGTGGCGCGGTGGCATCGCACTGCGTGCTGCTCTACAAATCGCCGCTGTCGAAAACCGCACAAATGCGCCTGCAGGTGCTGCGCGACAGCAATGACGGCTTCGTGATTGCCCAGAAAGACCTCGAGATCCGTGGCCCCGGTGAACTGCTGGGTACCCGCCAGACCGGCAACGCCGAATTTAAAGTCGCCGACTTAATGCGCGATCAGGCAATGATCCCCGAAGTTCAGCGCCTGGCACGCCATATTCACGACCGTTACCCACAGCAGGCTAATGCCCTGATTGAACGCTGGATGCCGGAAACCGAACGTTATTCCAACGCGTAGCGATACCCGCAGCCCCGCAGGGGCTGTGCTAAACTTCGCACAATTTTACTTTCCTGGACGAGTTTGTAATGAGACGAGAACTGGCTATCGAATTTTCGCGCGTCACCGAAGCGGCGGCGCTGGCAGGCTACAAATGGCTGGGTCGTGGCGATAAGAACACCGCCGACGGCGCAGCGGTCAACGCCATGCGTATTATGCTCAACAAGGTCAACATTGACGGCACCATCGTCATTGGCGAAGGCGAAATCGATGAAGCGCCAATGCTCTACATTGGCGAGTCCGTTGGTACCGGGAATGGTGATGCGGTGGATATCGCCGTTGACCCCATCGAAGGCACCCGCATGACGGCGATGGGCCAGGCAAACGCGCTGGCGGTGCTGGCGGTGGGCGATAAAGGCTGCTTCCTCAACGCGCCTGATATGTACATGGAAAAACTGATTGTCGGCCCAGGCGCAAAAGGCACTATCGATCTCAACAAACCGCTGGAAGAGAACCTGCGCAACGTCGCCCGCGCGCTGGATAAACCGCTCTCAGAACTTACCGTTACCATTCTTGCCAAGCCGCGCCACGACGACGTTATCGTTGAGTTGCAAAAACTGGGCGTACGCGTCTTTGCCATTCCTGATGGCGACGTCGCGGCGTCCATCCTGACCTGTATGCCGGATAGCGAAGTCGACGTCATGTACGGCATCGGCGGCGCACCGGAAGGCGTGGTCTCTGCCGCCGTCATTCGCGCACTGGATGGCGATATGCACGGCCGCCTGCTGGCGCGTCACCACGTCAAAGGCGACAGCGAAGAGAACCGCCGCATCGGTGAAAACGAGCTGGAGCGCTGTAAGGCGATGGGCATTGAAGCAGGTGTCGTACTGACGCTTGACGACATGGCGCGCAGCGACAACGTTATCTTCTCCGCCACCGGCATCACCAAAGGCGACCTGCTGGACGGCATTACTCGCAAAGGGAATATCGCCACCACCGAGACGCTGCTGATCCGCGGGAAATCACGGACTATTCGCCGCATTCAGTCGATTCACTACCTCGATCGCAAAGACACTGAAATTCAGCGTCACATTCTCTAAATCATTTGATCAATAGAGCTTTCCGGCCCTTTCGGGCTGGAAATCTGCTCTCGTCGCGGTGATGATAAAACTAACGATATTGAGGGGAGAAAAGCCATGGCTGACTGGGTTACAGGCAAAGTTGTTAACGTGCAGAACTGGACGAATGCGCTGTTTAGCCTCACCGTCCACGCACCGGTTCAACCGTTCACCGCCGGGCAGTTTGCCAAGCTTGGGCTGGATATCGACGGCGAGCGTGTTCAGCGCGCCTACTCGTACGTTAACGCCCCGCACAACCCCGATCTCGAGTTCTATCTGGTGACCGTTCCTGACGGCAAACTAAGCCCCCGCTTAGCGGCGCTGAAGCCCGGCGATGAAGTGCTGGTCGTCAGCGAAGCGGCTGGCTTCTTTGTGCTCGACGAAATTCCCGACTGCGAAACCCTGTGGATGCTGGCAACCGGCACCGCCATTGGCCCGTACCTGTCGATTCTGGAAGAAGGCAAAGATCTGGATCGCTTTAAAAATATGGTGCTGGTGCACGCCGCGCGCTACGCCGCCGATTTAAGCTATCTGCCGCAAATGCGGGCGCTGGAAGCGCGTTACGCTGGTAAGCTGCGTATTCAGACGGTGGTCAGCCGGGAAACCGCACCGGGCATGCTAACAGGGCGCGTACCGGCGCTTATTGAAAGCGGCGCGCTGGAAGCGGCGGTCGGCCTGCCGATAAACGCCGAAACCAGCCACGTCATGTTATGCGGTAACCCACAGATGGTGCGCGATACCCAACAGTTGCTGAAAGAGACCCGACAGATGACCAAACACCTGCGTCGTCGGCCGGGCCACATGACCGCTGAACACTACTGGTGATCGGCGCGGTACTTCACGTCCTGCGTCTCTTTGCCGTATTTATTTTCGCCCTGGGTGCCAACAAACGCGACCAGGTCGATAAGCATCATCACAATGATCAGCGTCGGGATAAAGCGTCCTACGCCCCACTGCCACATGCCGGGCAGCATTGACCAGTTGCCTGCCAGCAGCATCCACGCCAGTATCATCAGCAGCGCCCAGATACCGGACTTGCCCCGGTCATGTAAGCGTTTAATCGTCACCGCCGCCGTTGGCCACAGCAGACAGACCAGCATAAATGCCGCCGTTTGCAGGTCAACCAGCCCGCCGCCCGCAAGGCTGAACAGCGCCACCATCGTCACCGCCCAGATGGCGATCCAGATCCAGAAGTCACGGCGGCCAATACGGCCTTTACCGGAAAATAACCATTGCTGTAGAGTCATGTACCCTTTCCTTTGTCGTTGTGCCGCGTAGTTTACCCTGAAGCGGCCACATTTTGACAAGCGAGGCGGTTCCCGTTTTAATCGTCATCTGAAAAGAGGAGGACGATAAGCATGAGAAAGTGGATAACGCTGTGTCTAATAGGGCTTGTGGCCCTGGGCGCCGGTCAGTCCGTGCTGTCGGCGCAATCGCCTGAGGCCGTTGCGCCGTATCTGCTGTCTGGCGCGCCGGTCTTTGACCTCTCCATCAGCCAGTTCCGGGAAAAATTCAATACCGATAACCCGACGCTGCCGCTCGATGAGTTCCGCGCCATCGCGTCCAGCCGCGATCAGCTCAATATTACCCGAGCCGCCAGCAAGATTAACGAAAACCTCTACGCCTCGACGGCGCTGGAGCGCGGTACGCTGAAAATTAAATCTATCCAAATAACCTGGCTGCCGATTCAGGGGCCAGAACAGAAGGCTGCGAAAAATAAAGCGCAGGAATATATGAGCGCCCTGATGCGCGCCGTGATCCCGACGCTCACCAAACCGCAAAGCCTGCAAAAGCTGCAAAAATTGTTGGCGCTGGGTAAAGGCAAACACTACTTCGCCAGCACCGAAGGCGCCGTGCGCTATGTTGTCGCAGATAACGGTGAAAAAGGGCTGACCTTCGCCGTTGAACCGATTAAGCTGGCGTTATCTGAGAATCTTGAAGGGGAGAATAAATGATAAAAAGCAAAGCCTTCATGACATTCAATCTCTATACTGTTTCACAGACCATGCTGCCCTGACGGGCGGCCATATTCCTTAATTCGCTGATAAGCGTGGAGAATCGAAATGCGACATCCTTTAGTGATGGGTAACTGGAAACTGAACGGCAGCCGCCACATGGTAAACGAGCTGATTGCTAATCTGCGTACCGAACTGGCTGGCGTTGCTGGTTGTGGCGTTGCTATCGCGCCACCAGAAATGTACATCGATCTGGCTAAACACGCCGCTGCGGGCAGCCACATCCACCTGGGCGCGCAGAACGTAGACCTGAACCTGTCCGGCGCATTCACCGGCGAAACTTCCGCTGAAATGCTGAAAGATGTTGGCGCAACCTACATCATCATCGGCCACTCCGAGCGTCGTACTTACCACAAAGAATCTGACGAGCTGATCGCTAAGAAATTCGCGATTCTGAAAGAACAGGGCCTGATCCCCGTTCTGTGCATCGGTGAAACCGAAGCAGAAAACGAAGCGGGCAAAACTGAAGAAGTTTGTGCACGTCAGATCGACGCCGTTCTGAAAACTCAGGGCGCAGCAGCCTTCGAAGACGCGGTTATCGCTTACGAGCCAGTATGGGCGATCGGTACCGGCAAATCTGCAACCCCAGCGCAGGCTCAGGCTGTTCACAAATTCATCCGTGACCACATTGCTAAAGCTGACGCGAAAATCGCTGAACAGGTTATCATCCAGTACGGCGGTTCCGTAAACGCAGGCAACGCAGCAGAGCTGTTCACTCAGCCTGACATCGACGGCGCGCTGGTTGGCGGTGCATCCCTGAAAGCTGACGCTTTCGCGGTGATCGTTAAAGCGGCAGAAGCGGCGAAAAAAGCGTAAGACATTTACGCGGAACGACCCCGTAGCCCGGCCAAGCGTAGCGCCGCCGGGAAGAACCGGCCATTTGGCCGGTTTTTTTATAATTTCCCCAGCACCTGATACCACGCATAATCCAGCGGCAACAGCAGCAAATAGCTCACCGCCGCCAGCGCCAGACACAGCAGCATCCCCGCCCGCGCCGGCACCTTCCCTAACGCCATCGCCACCACGATCGGCGAGGCCTGATACGGCAGCAGCGGCGTGGAGTAACCCAGAACCTGAATCATAATCACGCTGAGCAGCGGGAAACCGGTGGCATCGGAGAAGCTCTGAGCAAAAGTCGTATACAGCGCTGGCACACCGTTGGCGGTCATAATGAAGTTCAGCGCGCTGGTAATACCGGTTAGGGCCAGGAAGCTGGTAAACGGCGCGTCCTCACTGAGCGGCATAACATGCAGCAGCGCATTACCCACCACCGCGCCAATCCCGGTTTGGGTCACGGTGATTGCCAGCCCCAGAATCCCCGCCACGTAAACGCAGGCGCGAATGTTCACCCCGCTGGCAAATTCATCACCGTTGATAAATCCCACGCGCGGCAGCAGCGTGATGACCGCAGCCACCAGCCCCGTCCAGGCAGGCCCAATGCCGTGCCAGCTCTCGCTTATCCATAGCGTTAAGACCACCGCTAATAGCCACGCCAGGCGCTTTTCATCCCCGCTCATTGGCGGCAGCGGCTCCAGGTCGCGCGGCGGGTGCGGTTTTCCAGGAAACAGCCAGCAGATAAGTCCCACCAGCGCGGCCCCCTTGAGCCAGCCCAGCACCGGCGTGTGCAGCAGCAGATACGGCACGTAGTTGAGGTGGATACCGTAGGCCCCTTCCGCCGCCCCGCTCATCACCAGATTGGGCACGTTGGCGGGCAGAATGGTCGCAGAAAGCTGGAAGGTACCAAAGCCCACGGCCAGCGCCAGCCCGTACCACGCACGAGTGCCGTCTTCGATACCGGCACGCTTGGCCATTGCCGCCACAATCGGCATCAGCAGCGCAATACGCCCCATATTCGACGGCATCACAAACGCCAGCGCGTAGCTCAACAGCACCACGCTGCCGACCATCAGCAGCCAGGAGTCGGTGAGCCTTGAGGAGAGCGCCCGCGCGGCGCGATCGGCCAGCCCGGTTTTGCGAATGGCAATGCCGAGCACAAATCCGCTAAACACCAGCCAGAAGGCCGACGAGGCAAAGCCACCGAAGATAACGTCCGGCGGCGCGATTTTCGCGGTCATCGCCGCGGCGAAAAACAGCAGCGCAGTAATAAACTCCGGCAGCAGCGAGGTCGCCCACAGCAGGATAGTCACGCCAACGATGATAGAGGGAAGGAACAGAGGGTGGGACAACCAGAGCGACATACCTGTCTCCTGTCGTTTTTTTCAGCAAGCATACGACGACAGGGTAGACAGGTAAACGCCAGATTAGGTGGGGTTATTGCAGGATTGCGCAGCGATGATCCTGAATTTCCTCGGCAGAAGCGCGGTTCAGGGTCAGCAGATTACGCTCGGTCGCCAACAGCAACAGCGAGTCATCACTTTGCTTCACCAGCGCCAGCGCAAAGCGCCCCATATGATCGCGCGCTTCCGGGACCTCTTCCGCCAGCATCAGGAACGGACTGCGCTGCGCCAGCTCGTTTTCGGTGACGCGACGCGCCAGATATTCATGCCCCATCAGCCCGCCCGGCAGCGGTAGCCAGCGGCTGCTAATGGCGGCGATATCGCCGTCCAGTTGCTCGCGAACGTCTTTGCGCAGGCAGGAAATATGGATGTGGAAATGGTTTTGCGTCCGCCCGGTACGGGAGTTGATGGTCAAGGAGATCGCGCTATCCGGTACTTCCGAACCCCGTTTGTCGCTCATGATCATACGACGCTGCCACGCCTGCCAGAAGAAGTTTGGCGTTTGCGGGTTGAGCAGCAGTGGGCTTTCGGTGCCGTTAATCCGGTAGGTTGGCATCAGCAGATACTGCAGCGGGCCGTTGCGGTCTTTAAAGAGCACATAGCCGCCCTTAGGGTTCACATCGGCACAGGGTGCCGGGGTGCGATGATTGAGCTGATTAGGTACACACTGGTCTAGCACAATATGGCGCAGCGCGTCCGGGTTGCCGGAATGCAGCCAATACCAGCCGCCCGCCCCCGCAGCAATCACCAACACCAGCAGCGCTGCCAGCAGGTATTTTATCCGTGTCATTTTATCTCCCCAAATCAAACCAGAGGGGAAGAGTAACGTAGTTTGATGACCAAAAGAAAACACCCGGTAAAATCACCGGGTGTTAGAGGGAGATTAACGCTTACTAATCTGGTCGAAGGTACCACCGTTAGAGAAGTGGTCTTTCTGCGCTTTGGTCCAGCCGCCGAACTCATCATCAATGGTGAAGAGCTTCAGTTTCGGGAACTCGCTTTCATACTTCTTCGCCACCGCCGGGTCACGTGGACGATAGTAGTTCTTCGCCGCGATCTCCTGGCCTTCCGGCGAGTAGAGGTACTTCAGGTAAGCTTCTGCCACCGCCGTCGTGCCTTTTTTCTCAGCGACTTTGTCGACCACGGAAACGGTCGGCTCGGCGAGGATAGATTCGCTTGGGGTAACGATTTCAAACTTGTCTTTGCCCAGTTCATTCGTCGCCAGCAGCGCTTCGTTTTCCCAGGCAATCAGCACGTCGCCGATGCCGCGTTCTACGAAGGTGTTAGTCGAACCGCGAGCACCGGAGTCCAGCACTTCCACGTTCTTATACAGCGCCTTCACGAAGTCTTGCGCTTTGGCCTGATCGTTGTTGTTGTGATGCAGGGCGTAGCCCCAGGCGGCCAGGTAGTTCCAGCGAGCGCCGCCGGAGCTTTTCGGGTTCGGGGTGATAACGGAAACGCCCGGTTTAATCAGGTCGTTCCAGTCATGAATCTGTTTCGGGTTGCCTTTACGCACCAGGAACACGATGGTGGAGGTGTACGGCGCGGAGTTATCCGGCAGACGTTTGATCCAGTTTTTGTCGATGCGGCCACGTTCAGCAATGGCGTCAACGTCATAGGCCAGCGCCAGCGTTACCACGTCGGCATCAATGCCGTTAATCACGGAAGTCGCCTGCTTGCCGGAGCCGCCGTGCGACTGGCGAATCACCACGTTATCACCGGTCTCTTTTTTCCAGTGCGCGCTGAACGCCTTGTTATATTGTTCGTACAGTTCACGCGTCGGATCGTACGACACGTTGAGTAATTGGATGTCCTTAGCCAGTACGCTGGTAGTAGCCAGCAAAAGAGTTAACCCTACGCCCCACTTATTCATCGCCCGCTCTCTTATCTGTTGTGTTGTAATGAGGCTAGCCTGCCAGAAATCGAACCAATGATTAAAGAATAAAAAAAGATTGATTATGCAGTTTTGAAATATAAGCGGGCACGCGAAATGCGCGTATGTTCGAAATCACTCAGCGGGGAAAATTCGCGGGGGTGAAGCATCCCCAGGCCGTTAAAAAACCGCCCGGGGAGGAGTGGAATTAGACTTCTTCCATGCGGCCGAGCAGCGCCTGCAGACGATCCTGCCAGCCGCTCTGCTGTTCTTTCAGCTGGTTGTTTTCACGCTCCAGCTCTTCACGGCTCTGGTGTGCAGACTGTACATCCTGCGCCAGGGTGTTGTTTTTTTCTTTCAGCTCTTCGATTTCCATCTGCAACAGCGTGATGGTATCAATCGCCTGCTGAACTTTCGCTTCCAGTTTCTCAAACACTTCTAATGACATCGTCATAACCTCTCCTGATCTTGCAAGGCGTTGATATCGTCCCGGAACCCCGGCGACGCCTTAACGTAAATAAGCGCACGGCTTGCAGTCGATTGTATGGAGCGCCGTCGCGACTGTCCAGCGCCAGAGCCTGTAGATTGCGGTTGTCCGCAATTTTCGGCCTGGTCCTGGAGCGTTAGCGCACTTTCCCATTAAATTGTTAAATGTTTAGCCACGAGAATGTTTCGCTCCTCACAGTTTTCGTTCCGATAATGTTCATTTATTGGCGCGAAAACGCTCATTTCTTGACGTGGTACACACATTTTGATTTCGATATTTCTCGTTTACGCTCGTTAACGATAAATTAACACTATGCCTACAAGGCAACATGAGTGTTATGACCGCTCATGAACACAATAATCATCAATTAGTCTTTAGGATTCCGATTATGAGCCAGACATCAACCTTAAAAGGCCAGTGCATTGCCGAGTTTCTTGGTACCGGGTTGTTGATTTTCTTCGGCGTGGGATGTGTCGCAGCGTTGAAAGTCGCCGGGGCGACCTTCGGGCAGTGGGAAATCAGTATCATCTGGGGTCTGGGCGTGGCGATGGCCATTTACCTGACTGCGGGGGTTTCCGGTGCGCATCTTAACCCAGCCGTGACCATTGCACTTTGGCTGTTCGCCTGCTTCGACGGGCGTAAAGTCGTGCCGTTCATCGTGGCTCAGTTTGCCGGTGCGTTCTGCGCCGCCGCGCTGGTCTACGGGCTTTATTACAACCTTTTCCTCGACTTCGAACACACGCACAATATGGTGCGCGGCAGCGTCGAAAGTCTTGAACTGGCCGGTATTTTCTCGACTTACCCGAACCCACATATCAATTTTGTGCAGGCTTTCGCGGTAGAAATGGTGATTACCGCTATCCTGATGGGCGTGATTCTGGCGCTTACCGACGACGGTAACGGCGTTCCACGTGGCCCGCTGGCACCGCTGCTGATTGGCCTGCTGATTGCGGTTATCGGTGCGTCCATGGGCCCACTGACCGGGTTTGCGATGAACCCTGCGCGTGACCTTGGACCGAAAACGTTCGCCTGGCTGGCAGGCTGGGGCGACGTCGCCTTCACCGGCGGCAAAGATATTCCTTACTTCCTGGTGCCGCTGTGTGCGCCAATAGTAGGTGCTGCGCTGGGTGCGTTCAGCTATCGCAAGCTGATTGGCCGTCACCTGCCGTGCGACACCTGCGAGGTTGAAGAGCCGAAGGCGGCCTCCAGCCAGAACCAACAAAATGCTTCGCTGTAAACTGACTACGGAACGTTCATTATGACTGACAAAAAATATATCGTTGCGCTCGACCAGGGCACCACCAGCTCCCGCGCCGTCGTTATGGATCATGACGCCAACATCGTCAGCGTGTCACAGCGCGAATTCGAACAAATTTACCCTAAGCCAGGCTGGGTTGAGCACGACCCAATGGAAATCTGGGCCACCCAAAGCTCCACCCTCGTCGAAGTGCTGGCAAAAGCCGATATTAGCTCCGACCAGATTGCCGCTATCGGTATCACCAACCAGCGTGAAACCACCGTGGTGTGGGAGCGCGAAACCGGTAAGCCAATTTACAATGCCATCGTCTGGCAGTGCCGCCGCACCGCAGATATCTGTGAGCAGCTCAAGCGCGACGGTATGGAAGAGTACGTACGTAAAGCCACCGGTCTGGTCGTTGACCCGTATTTCTCCGGCACCAAAGTGAAGTGGATCCTCGACCATGTTGAAGGCTCCCGCGAGCGTGCGAAACGCGGCGAACTGCTGTTTGGTACCGTTGATACCTGGCTTATCTGGAAAATGACCCAGGGCCGCGTACACGTCACCGACTACACCAACGCCTCGCGTACCATGCTGTTCAACATCAACACGCTGGAGTGGGATGACAAGATGCTGGACGCACTGGATATCCCGCGCGCCATGCTGCCGGAAGTGCGCAAGTCTTCCGAAGTGTACGGTCAGACCAACATCGGCGGTAAAGGCGGCACGCGTATTCCTATCGCCGGGATTGCCGGTGACCAGCAGGCGGCGCTGTTCGGCCAGCTGTGCGTGAAAGAAGGGATGGCGAAAAACACCTACGGTACCGGCTGCTTTATGCTGATGAACACCGGTGAGAAAGCGGTGGCCTCCAGCCACGGCCTGCTGACCACCATCGCCTGCGGCCCACGCGGCGAAGTGAACTATGCGCTGGAAGGTGCGGTGTTTATGGCGGGCGCCTCCATTCAGTGGCTGCGCGACGAAATGAAGCTGATTAGCGACGCGTTCGACTCCGAATACTTCGCTACCAAAGTGAAGGACACCAACGGCGTGTACGTGGTGCCAGCCTTTACCGGCCTCGGCGCACCGTACTGGGACCCGTATGCGCGCGGCGCCATCTTCGGCCTGACTCGCGGCGTGAACTCGAACCATATTATTCGCGCCACGCTGGAATCCATCGCCTACCAGACCCGCGACGTGCTGGAAGCGATGCAGGCAGACTCCGGCATTCGTCTGCACGCCCTGCGCGTGGACGGCGGCGCGGTGGCCAACAACTTCCTGATGCAGTTCCAGTCCGACATTCTTGGCACCCGCGTGGAGCGCCCGGAAGTGCGTGAAGTGACGGCGCTCGGCGCGGCCTACCTGGCCGGTCTGGCGGTCGGCTTCTGGCAGAACCTGGATGAGCTGCAGGAGAAAGCGGTGATTGAGCGCGAGTTCCGTCCGGGGATTGAAACCACTGAGCGTAACTTCCGCTACAGCGGCTGGCAGAAAGCGGTGAAACGCGCGTTAGCGTGGGAAGATCACGAAGGGTAAGCACTGAGCCTCGGCCGGGCTACCAATCTAATGTAGCCCGGCCGAGCGCAGCGACGCCGGGGACGGCATCAACCATCAGCCAAACATCGGCAACATCAAATACAGCTTAATCACCAGCGCGTTGACGATATCAATAAAGAACGCCCCCACCATCGGCACCACCAGAAACGCCATATGTGACGGCCCGAAACGCTCGGTAATGGCCTGCATATTGGCAATCGCCGTCGGCGTGGCGCCAAGGCCAAAGCCACAGTGACCTGCCGCCAGCACCGCCGCGTCGTAGTTTTTGCCCATCAGACGGTAGGTGACGAAAATCGCATATAGCCCCATCGCCACGGTCTGCACCGCCAGAATCACAATCATCGGCAGCGCCAGATCCGCTAACTCCCACAGCTTGAGGCTCATCAGCGCCATTGCCAGGAACAGCGACAAACTGACGTTACCCAGCACCGACACCGCCCGTTCGAACACGCGATAAAAGCCCATCAGCGCCAGGCCATTACTGAGGATCACCCCAACAAACAGCACGCAGACGAACGTTGGCAACTCCAGCGCCGTACCGGCGAGCAGTTGCGCAATCACTTTACCCAGCGTCAAACAGATGGCGATAAGCGCGATGGTCTCAATCAGCACCAGCGAGGTAATGCTGCGCCCCACGTCCGGCTTTTCAAACGCCGTTGGCACTTCCAGATCGTCCGGCGTGCCGTTCGGTGACGACGAGTGTTTCACCAGATAGCGCGCCACCGGACCACCAATCAGGCCGCCGAGCACCAGCCCAAAGGTGGCGCAGGCCATGGCTACTTCTGTTGCATTTTCAAAGCCATAACGTTCGATAAACAGCTTGCTCCACGCCGCCCCGGTGCCGTGACCGCCGGAGAGCGTAATCGAACCCGCCAGCAGCCCCATCAGCGGGTCGAGCCCTAAGAGCTTCGCCATACCAATGCCCAATGCGTTTTGCAGCAACAGCAGCCCTACCACCACAATCAGGAACGTCCCCACCACCTTGCCGCCCGCACGCAGGCTGGCGATATTGGCGTTAAGGCCGATCGTGGCGAAGAACGCCAGCATCAGCGGGTCCTTCAGGCTCATATCGAAGTCGATTTCCCAGCCCATGCTCTTTTTCAGCACCAGCAGCGCCAACGCCACCAGCAGGCCGCCCGCAACGGGCTCGGGGATAGTGTATTTCTTGAGGAAGGGAACGCTCTGAACCAGTTTTCGTCCTAGCAGCAACACCAGCGTTGCGGCAACGAGCGTCGATAAAGTATCGAGATGAAACATAATTACAGCTCCTGACTAAAACGTATGATTCATTCACACGCGACCAATTTCCCATGTCGTCCACGCCTCCTCATGAGGCGTTGGGCAAAAGTGTAAGCAAGAAAAAGGCGATCAGGGTAGAAAAACGTATTATTTGTCATCATTTTCGTTAACTTACCCCGCCAAATCCCTTTATTTTGCACGGCTATTTTACGCAATAATTTGCCATCCGTGAAAGCAACCGATTGCTTTTACCAACCAGTCCGCTAAAATCGCCACTTTTCCACCACGGGATTACCTCTGAGATGTCTTCTAACACACTCGATCAAGCCAATGCGCAACCGATTGCGCATTCGCAGAACAGCGAATTAATCTATCGTCTGGAAGATCGCCCACCGCTGCCGCAGACCCTGTTCGCGGCGTTCCAGCACCTGCTGGCGATGTTTGTCGCGGTGATCACACCGGCGCTGCTCATCTGTCAGGCGCTCGGCCTGCCGGCGGAAGACACTCAGCACATTATCAGCATGTCATTATTCGCCTCCGGCGTGGCGTCCATCATCCAGATTAAAGCCTGGGGTCCGGTGGGTTCTGGCCTGCTGTCGATTCAGGGCACCAGCTTCAACTTCGTTGCGCCGTTGATCATGGGCGGCACGGCGCTGAAAACCGGTGGTGCAGACGTGCCAACGATGATGGCGGCGCTGTTCGGCACCCTGATGCTGGCGAGCTGCACCGAGATGGTTATCTCCCGCGTGCTGCACCTGGCGCGCCGCGTGATTACGCCGCTGGTTTCCGGCGTGGTGGTGATGATTATCGGCCTGTCGCTGATTCAGGTTGGCCTGACCTCCATTGGCGGCGGCTACGCGGCGATGGCAGACCACACCTTCGGTGCGCCGAAAAACCTGCTGTTGGCAGGGATCGTGCTGGCGATCATTATTCTGCTTAACCGCCAGCGTAACCCGTACCTGCGCATCGCCTCTCTGGTGATTGCCATGGCGGCAGGCTACCTGATGGCGTGGTTCCTCGGCATGCTGCCGGAAAACACCGCACCAACGAACAGCAGCCTGATTACCATTCCAACGCCGCTGTATTACGGCCTGGGCATCGACTGGAGCCTGCTGCTGCCGCTGATGCTGGTGTTTATGATTACCTCGCTCGAGACCATCGGTGATATCACCGCCACCTCTGACGTGTCCGAACAGCCGGTTTCCGGCCCGGTCTATATGAAGCGCCTGAAAGGCGGCGTGCTGGCGAACGGCCTGAACTCTTGCGTATCGGCCATCTTCAACACCTTCCCGAACTCCTGCTTCGGGCAGAACAACGGCGTGATTCAGCTGACCGGCGTTGCCAGCCGTTACGTGGGCTTTGTGGTGGCGCTGATGCTGATCGTGCTTGGCCTGTTCCCGGCGGTAAGCGGCTTTGTGCAGCACATTCCTGAGCCCGTGCTCGGCGGCGCAACGCTGGTGATGTTCGGTACCATCGCCGCATCCGGCGTGCGCATCGTCTCCCGCGAACCGCTGAACCGCCGTGCGATTCTGATTATCGCGCTGTCGCTGGCCGTCGGCCTGGGCGTTTCCCAGCAGCCGCAAATCCTGCAGTTTGCGCCGGACTGGCTGAAAAACCTGCTCTCTTCCGGTATCGCTGCCGGGGGTATCACCGCGATTATCCTCAATCTGGTCTTCCCACCGGAAAAAGCGTAATCCCTTTGCGGCAGTGGTTCCGCCACTGCCGCTGACATCGAATAATACGATTCCCAGCTTGAGCATTGCATATAAATCATGCATAACAGGTTTATGTGCCATTCACAGGATGGAAGATCATGAAATTTCTTGGAAAGCTCATTATCTGGCTGCTGATCGCCCTGTTCGTGGTGATATTAGCCTTCTATTTATTGCTGCAAACGCGCTGGGGCGCCCGCCACGTTAGCCAGTGGCTGAGCGATAACACCGCCTATCACATTACGTTTGACGCGATGGATCATCGCTTCTCTTCACCTTCACATATCCTGCTGAAAAATGTCACCTTTGGCCGCGACGGCAAACCCGCAACGCTGGTCGCCAAAGCGGTGGATATCGGCCTGAGTTCGCGCCAGATAACCGACCCGCTGCACGTCGACACTATTCTGTTGCAGGATGGCACGCTGAATCTGTCCCCTTCCACCGCGCCGCTGCCGTTTGCCGCAGACCGTCTACAGCTAAGCAACATGGCGCTAAACAGCCCGGAAACCGGCTGGGAACTGAGCGCACAGCGCGTCTCCGGCGGCGTGATGCCGTGGGCACCGGTGGCGGGCAACGTGCTCGGCACCAAGGCTCAGATACAGATGAGCGCAGGGTCGCTGTCGCTTAACGGCGTACCGGCCACCAACGCATTGATTGAAGGATCGCTCAATAACGGCGAGGTCACCTTAACTACCGTTGGCGCGGATATGGCGCGCGGTTCGCTCACCGGCAATGCGCGGCGCAACAGCGACGGCAGCTGGGTGGTGGATAATCTGCGTCTTAACGATATTCGCATGCAAAGCGACAAGTCGCTGCTCGATTTCCTCGCCCCGCTGACTACCGTACCGTCGTTGCAGATTGGTCGGCTGGACATTACCGACGCGCACCTGCAGGGGCCGGACTGGGCGGTCACCGACCTCGACCTCAACTTGCGCAACCTGACCCTCAGCCAGGGCGGCTGGCAGAGCGATGATGGCAAAATTTCGATGAACGCCAGCGAGTTTATCTACGGCTCGCTGCATCTGCTCGATCCGATCCTCAACGCCGAATTCTCGCCACAGGGCATTGCGCTGCGCCAGTTCACCTCACGCTGGGAAGGCGGCATGGTGCGCAGTTCCGGCAACTGGCTGCGCGCCGGGAATGCGCTGGTGCTGGACGACGCGGTCTTCGCCGGGCTGGAATATACGCTGCCGGAGAACTGGAAAACGCTGTGGATGGCGCAGTTGCCGCCGTGGCTGCAAAGCGTGACCCTGAAGAAATTCGGTGCCAGCCGTAACCTGGTGATTGATATCACCCCGGACTTCCCGTGGCAGGTCACCGCGCTGGACGGCTACGGGGCCAACCTGCAGCTAGCGAAAAATCGCCAGTGGGGCATCTGGGGCGGCAGCGCGACGCTGAACGGCGCGGCGGCAACCTTTAACCGAGTTGACGTACGCCGCCCATCCATGACGCTGAACGCCGATGCTTCAAACGTGAATATCACCGAACTGAGCGCCTTTACCGAAAAAGGCATTCTGGAAGCCACTGCCACCGTGGCCCAGCAGCCACAACGCCAGACCCGCGTAACGCTGAACGGCCGCGGCGTGCCGCTGAACGTGCTCCAGCAATGGGGATGGCCTGCGCTGCCGATTTCCGGCGACGGGAACATTCAGCTGACGGCGAGCGGGAATGTACAGGCCGATGCGCCGCTGAAGCCAACGGTAAACGGGGAGCTGCATGCGGTAAATATGGATAAACAGGAAGTCACCCAGCAGATGCAGGGTGGAATGATAAAGTAGCCCGGGCGAGGCGTTCACGCCGACCCCGGGGTTGGCTCGGAGCCGCCCCGGCGGCGCTGCGCTTGGCCGGGCTACAAGAGAGATTGTGCGAGTGTTCCCCTCACCCCGGCCCTCTCCCCAAAGGGGCGAGGGAGAAAACCAAACATGCTAGCCGCACTATCGGTCCCCTCTCCCCCGTGGGGAGAGGGTTAGGGTGAGGGGGCACCCTCAAGACTAAAGCGTAATCACCAGCTCATTACCCTGCGCCGTCACCACCACGCCGAGCTCGCTGCCCGCCTGAACGCCGCCCTGCACACCAGCCACCTGCTGGATGTTGCGCAGACACAGCGTCCAGCCGCTCGCCTTGCCGTTGCCCGTCACGGTAATCACGTTACCCTGACGCTTCACGGTCAGCGTGTAGATAACCGAACCGTCCTGCGCTGGCACTTCGCAGACCGCCTGACGGCCGTCTTCCAGATGGAACAGCTGGAACGCGGTTCCTTCATGCCAGGCGTAGTTCGGCACCTGGTTATTGTTGCCCAGCGCCAGCAGGGTATTGTCGCGCACGTACACCGGCAGGCTCATAAAGTCATGCTGCTGTTTATGCCAGCGGCTGCCCTGCACCTCGTCGTTGTGCCACAGGTGCGTCCAGCGGCCTTCCGGCAGGTAGAACTGCACGTCGCCCGCTTCAGTGAACACTGGCGCTACCGCCAGAGAGTCGCCGAGCATGTACTGACGGTCGAGGTAGTCACACGCCGGGTCGTCCGGGAATTCCAGCATCATGGCACGCAGCATTGGCGTGCCCTGCTCGTTCGCCAGCGCCGCCTGACGATACAGATACGGCATCATGCGGCACTTCATTTCGGTGAAGTAGCGCACAACGTCGCAGGACTCTTCGTCGTACGCCCATGGCACACGGTAGGATTTGCTGCCGTGCAGGCGGCTGTGGCTGGAGAAGAGGCCGAAGGCGCACCAGCGCTTGTAGACATCCGCCGGGGCGGTATTTTCGAAGCCGCCGATATCGTGGCTCCAGAAACCAAAGCCGGACAGGCCGATAGACAGGCCGCCGCGCAGGCTTTCCGCCATGGATTCATAGTTGGCGTAGCAGTCGCCGCCCCAGTGCACCGGGAACTGTTGCGCGCCCACCGAGGCGGAACGGGCAAACAGCACCGCTTCCTTCTCGCCGAGGTTCTCTTTGAGGACGTTCCACACCAACTCGTTGTAGATGTAGGCGTAGTGGTTGTGCATTTTCTGCGGGTCGGCGTCGTTGAACCAACGAACGTCGGTCGGGATGCTCTCGCCGAAGTCGGTTTTGAAGCAGTCGACGCCCATCTCTACCAGACCTTTCAGCTTGTCGGCATACCACTGGCAGGCTTCCGGGTTGGTGAAGTCATAAATCGCCAGGCCCGGCTGCCATTTATCCCACTGCCAGACGGAACCATCCGGGCGTTTGAGCAGGTAGCCCTTCTCTTTCAGTTCCTGGAAGATAGGGGATTTCTGGCCGATGTACGGGTTAATCCACACGCAGACCTTCAGCCCTTTGTCTTTCAGGCGCTGGATCATGCCTTTCGGGTCCGGGAAGGTCACCGGGTCCCATTCGAAATCGCACCACTGGAAGGCTTTCATCCAGAAGCAGTCGAAGTGGAAGACATGCAGCGGCAGGTCGCGCTCCGCCATGCCGTCGATAAAGCTGTTGACCGTCGCTTCGTCGTAGTTGGTGGTGAACGAGGTGGTCAGCCACAGACCGAAGGACCAGGCCGGTGGCAGCGCTGGGCGGCCGGTGAACTGGGTATAGCGGTTCAGCACCTCTTTCGGGGTTGGGCCGTCGATAACGAAGTATTCCAGATGCTCGCCTTCGACGCTGAACTGCACCTTGGAGACTTTCTCAGAGCCAATCTCGAAGGAGACGTTTTCCGGGTGATTCACCAGCACGCCGTAGCCGCGGTTGGTCAGGTAGAACGGAATATTTTTGTAGGACTGTTCGGTGCTGGTGCCGCCGTCGCGGTTCCAGGTTTCAACGTTCTGACCGTTGCGCACCAGTGCGGTAAAGCGCTCGCCCAAGCCGTAAACGGTTTCACCTACGCCGAGGTCCAGACGCTCGAACATGTAGTTGCGATCGTCGTTGCTGTCCTGCACGTAGCCGTTATTTTTCAGCTGGCTGCCGGTAATACGCACGCCGTTGCGCAGGAAGTCCAGCGACCAGAATTCACCTTTGGTGACGCGCACGCTCAGGTTGCCGCTTTTCAGCTCGGCAAACTCAGCGGTGTTCTGGATGTGTACCTTCACATCTTTCAGCACATTCAGCGGGTAGTGCGGGCCTTTATCCAGCGCGCCCTGGAAGTGCTCAATGCGCACGCCGACCACCCCTTCCTGAGGAGAGAAAAAGCGAATGGTGAACATCGGCGTGTCCAGCTGCCACGTACGTTCCCGCACATCGCGCGGCGCCACGTACACCACCATTTCATTGCCATGCTGTTCAACGTCAAACACCTGGACAGGATGAATCAAGTTGAGACCCGGTTGGGTCATCCAGTTTCCATCACTGATCTTCATAGTTCGTCCTCTTAATTCCCGAGAGATTGTTTCATAGATACGTTTTCAAAATCCTGCTGAGTGCGGTGCGCCCCGCTCGCCAGTTCGGCCATCATCTTGACCAGGAACGGCGTTTTCAGGGTGTAGAAGCGCTTCGCCACAACGGCGCTCAGCAGGTAGCAAATAGCCGGTACGATAGTGAATAGGGCAATAATGATGCTGATGGTGGTTGGGTTCTGCGCTTTGGCCGCAGCGTCATAACCGCCGCCGGCCAGCATCCAGCCAATCATCGCGCCGCCCAGCGCCAGGCCGAGCTTCAGCACGAACAGCGTGCCCGCGAAGCTAATGCCGGTGAGACGTTTACCGTTACGCCATTCGCCGTAGTCAACGGTGTCGGACATCATGACCCACTGAATCGGGGTCACGAGCTGGTGCAGAACGCCAATCACGAAGATAAAGGCAAACATGATGACGCTAGCGTTCATCGGGACAAAGAACATCGCCAGGCTCAGGACCGCCAGAATGGCGTTGGTCCACCAGAAGACGCTCACTTTGCATTTCCAGTCGGTCAACGGTTTGGCTAATGCCGAGCCAATCAGGTTGCCGACGCAATAGGTGGTGAGGAAGGCGGTAAACAGCGCCGGGGAGCCCATAATCCAGGTGACGTAGTACATCATCGCGCCGCCGCGTACGCAGACCGCCATGATGTTGAGGATGGTGAGCAGGCCGACGATGCGCCACTGGTCGTTGTGCCAGATGTCGCGCAGGTCTTCACGCATCGAGTTATTGGTTGGCGGCGCTTCCACGCGCTCTTTGGTGGTGAAGAAGCAGAAAGCCAGCATCAGGAACGCCACTACGGAGAGCACCGCGATACCGCCCTGGAAGCCCAGCGCTTTATTGTCGCCGCCGATCAGATTCACCAGCGGCATCATTAATACGGTAGAGAGCATGCCGCCCGCCGTCGCCAGCACGAAGCGCCAGGACTGCAGCGAGATGCGCTGCGTCGGGTCGTTGGTGATCACCCCACCCAGCGCGCAGTAAGGGATGTTGACCACGGTGTAGAACAGGGTCAGCAGCGTGTAGGTGATCGCCGCATAAATCAGTTTGCCGTTATGGCTGAAATCCGGGGTGCTGTAGGCCAGCACGCAGACCACGCCGAACGGCAGCGCACCAAACAGCACCCACGGGCGGAACTTGCCCCAGCGGCTGCGGGTACGGTCGGCCAGCAGCCCCATACACGGGTCGGAGATGGCATCCAGCGCGCGCGCCAGAAGGAACATGGTGCCAACAAAACCTGCGGGTATACCGAAGATATCGGTATAGAAGAACATCATGTACAACATGACGTTATCGAAAATGATATGGCTGGCGGCGTCGCCCATGCCGTAGCCGATCTTCTCTTTGACAGATAATACTTCACTCTTCATCTTTCAAACCCTTTTCGCACCGAAGCCACGTTGGTACCGGTTACATGTTTTTTAAACCATCCGCCGTATAAGGTGAATTGCGATATCTCGTTATCAAATTACGTTTCTTGATTTATGTGATCTGGGTTGGCGGGTAGAGTGTGTCGAAGTGTAACTTACGGATTTTGTAGGAATTTCTATCCATGCCGTGCGGCAGATATAAAAAAGATGCCGAAAAATGTAAGTAAAGATGTGGTAACTGATTGAAAGTGGCTATAATGCGCCCCGCCTCCATGTAGCAATGCAGGCGCGGAAGATCGTCGTCTCCGGTGAGACGATTGGACATCTTTTCCAGTGGTAGCCGCCTGCGGCTCCCGGCAGGTTCGACTCCTGCGATCTCCGCCAAAATTCGCTCACTTTTCCGCCAAAGTATTTATCCGTTTTATCTATACTCTCCCTTAGCGTTGTCCTTTTCCGTACAGAGACTGTCCCGGCTCGTTTACGCCGTAAGCCTGCGCGGCCAGCGGTTGATAAACGCGAGGCTAAATGGCCGTGAAATGGTCAAATATTCTGTTATGGCGGTGGTTTTTACGCCATTCATCGGGCAAGAAGTGCGGTAAATTGTGTGCGGTGTTCCAGCGGAAAAATGTAACCCCAAGAAAAGGCAGGGTTTTATCTGGGAAGTCCGAAAATGACCGGGCTACGGGGCGAAAAATGTGCCCTGGGGGGATGTGGTAAATGATTGAAAGTAGCTATAATGCGCCCCGCCTCCATGTAGCAATGCAGGCGCGGAAGATCGTCGTCTCCGGTGAGGCGGCTGGACTTCAAATCCAGTTGGGGCCGCCAGCGGTCCCGGGCAGGTTCGACTCCTGTGATCTTCCGCCAGTTTGCCTCTACTGAAATCTCCCGACGTCAACAAAACCCCTTGTAATCCCTTATATATCAAGCCTTCTTTGTATCCTGAGGTCAACCAGCTTCAACCTGCATCAAGCGGTTTTTGGGGGTGCATTCGGGGGTGTCATTTCCCTCTTAAAATATCGGCACCCCCATAATGGTAAAAATGTGAGATATAACAAGGGGTTTTAAAGACATCTTTGCTATACAAGGGGTGCATTGGGGGTATCAGGTCGGTTACTGGCGGAAATCCCCCCAGGAAGATGGATTCATCAAAAGCCGGAGGATGTCATGGCGCTGACCGATGTTAAAGTGAAAACTGCGAAGCCAAAAGAAAAGCCCTATAAGCTGGCTGATGGCGGCGGTATGTATCTGCTGATTAACGCTAATGGTTCCAAATACTGGCGAATGAAGTACCGCTTCGCCGGTAAAGAAAAGATGCTGTCTATTGGCGTCTACCCCGATGTTTCACTGGCCGACGCGCGCGAGAAACGCAGCGAAGCCAGAAAAATTCTCACTGCTGGAGGCGATCCGGGTGAAGTAAAGAAAGAAGAGAAAGTGGCCCAGCAAATGAGTTTGAAAAACACTTTCGAGGCCGTTGCTCGCGAGTGGCATCAGACTAAAGCCGATCGCTGGTCATTACGCTATCGTGATGAAATCATCGACACCTTTGAGAAAGATATCTTCCCCTATATCGGTAAACGTCCTATAGCCGAAATCAAACCAATGGAGCTACTGGAAGCACTGCGTAAGATGGAGAAACGTGGAGCGCTGGAGAAAATGCGCAAAGTCCGCCAGCGCTGTGGCGAGGTATATCGATATGCAATTGTCACTGGTAGGGCTGACTACAACCCCGCCCCCGATCTTGCCAGCGCTTTAGCTACGCCGAAAAAAGTACACTTCCCCTTCCTTACTGCCAATGAACTTCCTCACTTCCTCAACGATCTGGCGGGTTATACCGGCAGTATCATCACGAAGACAGCCACTCAAATCATTATGTTAACCGGTGTACGCACGCAAGAACTGCGTTTCGCACGCTGGGATGATATCGATTTTGAGACAAAATTGTGGGAGATCCCGGCGGAAGTAATGAAAATGAAGCGGCCCCATATTGTACCGCTATCAGAGCAAGTCATTGCGCTATTTAAGCAACTTGAGCCGATATCAAAACATCACCCCCTGGTGTTTATTGGCAGGAATGATCCTCGCAAGCCGATCAGTAAAGAAAGCATTAACCAAGTCATTGAGTTGCTGGGGTATAAAGGCAGACTGACGGGGCATGGTTTCCGCCACACAATGAGTACTATTCTGCATGAGCAGGGCTTTAACTCAGCGTGGATTGAAACGCAGCTTGCGCATGTTGATAAGAACGCCATTCGCGGAACATACAACCATGCACAATATCTTGATGGCCGTAGGGAGATGATGCAGTGGTATGCAGATTATATAGGTGAGTTGCATAAAAGCCGGGAAGTAATCAAAGAGTCGATTAGGCAAACAGCATAGATCAAGATAGCAGCCACCTAGATGTAAAGATGGCTGATTTAAGCCTACCACCGTAAGGTGGTAGGAGGATAGCAAGAGTTTTTTTATTTTTTTGATATATTTTGGGTAATGTATTGGAACTGCTTGATAAAGTTTCCTTCGGGTAGAATGAGTGCATAATCCTTTACGGGCACTTTAGTTTTTAAGGAATAGCAATGGCAGTTAATCAGGCGAAGATTTTTGAACAGCTCGAACAACTTGTTGAAAATCCTGAGCAAGGCGAATTTATTTACGGCTTTTTAACTGCCTTTGAGTTCCCTAAAGCTACGCTGAGTCAGATTCGGCAAGGTGGGGCACGTAATGTTGCGAAAGAGCCAGCACACGTTGCATTAAAAAATAAACTCTACTACCAGCCAGTGGCGGATACTGATGATCTTGAATCTGCTTTTGAGCAACGTGTTGCCGACGCGGCTGTTGCAAAAAATAAGATCCGCTTTGTTCTAGTAACAAATTTTGTTCGCTTTTTAGCCTGGGACACACTGACACAGGAACGTCTCGATATTGAGTTTGAAGAGTTACCACGTAACTACGGTTTTTTCTTACCGCTGGTAGGGTTGGAGAAGGCTATTCTCAATAGTGAAAACCCGGCCGATGTGAAAGCCGCTGAGAAGATGGGAAAGCTGTTTGATCTTATCAAGGAGCGTAATGATTTAAGTAAAGCAGAAGATATTCACGCGCTTAATGTTTTCCTCACTCGTTTGTTGTTTTGCTTTTTTGCCGAAGACACAGGCATCTTTGAAAAAGGTCAGTTTACTTCCGCAGTTAAGAGCTACACCGCCGAAGATGGCAGTGATTTAGATCAGTTTCTGACAGACCTGTTTGCCGTGATGAACAGCAAACCGAATAGTAAATTACGCCTGTCACTTCCGATTCATTTAACCGCATTCCCGTATGTTAATGGTGGCTTATTCGCCAGTGATGAGCCTGTTCCAGAGTTGGGGTTGAAAGGTAGACGTATCTTACTTGAATGCAGTGCAATGGACTGGAGCGAGATTAACCCTGACATTTTCGGCAGCATGTTCCAAGCTGTGATAGATGTGGAGCAGCGTAGCCGCTTAGGACAGCATTACACTTCATACAGCAATATCATGAAGGTTATACAACCATTATTTCTGGAGCCATTGCGTTCAGAGCTTGAAAAACAACGCACAAACACGAATGGTCTCAAACGGTTGCTTCTCCGTCTGGGGAAAATGAAAGTTTTTGATCCTGCGTGTGGTTCAGGGAACTTCTTGATTGTCGCCTATAAAGAACTGCGTCTTTTGGAGATGGATGTTATTCAAGCACTTTTAGAAAGTGATCCGCAATCGATCTTTATGAGTAGTATCCATCTTGATCAGTTCTATGGTATTGAAATTGATGATTTTGCCTGTGAGATAGCACGTCTATCTCTCTGGCTTGCGGAGCATCAGTTAAATAAACAATGGGAAGAACACATTGGTTCAGCACCACCAGCATTACCGTTGCGTTCATCAGGTAAAATTTGGAGCGGTAACAGTCTGCAAAAAGACTGGCAGGAAGTATGTCCAAAAAAGGTTGATGATGAAGTTTATGTGATTGGTAATCCTCCCTTTTTAGGGACGGTTGGTCGTTCGGAGCTACAGCGTTCTGATATGCAGAAAGTGTTTAGCAATTTCAAAACAATAGGTGGTTTGGATTTTGTTGCATGTTGGTTCTGGAAGGGTGCGCAATATATCCAAAATAGCCACGCTGAACTAGCTTTAGTGGCCACTAATTCTCTTTGTCAAGGGGAGCAAGTTGCAACTCTATGGCCACCGATTTTCGCGCTAGGGTTACATATTCATATTGCGTATCAGACATTTACTTGGGCGAACAATGCACGTGATAAGGCCGCAGTGCACGTAGTTGTTATTGGTTTATCAGGAAAAAGTAAAACGCGCCAACTTTACCAATTAGTGGATGCTAATTGGCACAGTAAACTGGTCGGTAATATAAGCCCTTATCTTGTTGAAGGAAGCAATATCGTTGTGGAGCCGAAATCCAAACCAATAATAAAAGATGTTCCTCAATTATTATTTGGAAATAAACCTACTGACGGTGGTCATTTGCTGATGAATAGTCACGAACGGGATAAGCTTCTTGAAGTGGAGCCACAAGCTGCCCGTTGGATAAAGAAGGTTCTGGGAGCTGATGAATTTCTAAATGCGAAAGAGCGTTGGTGCTTATGGCTAGCAGACATAACGGATGCTGAGCTTAGAGCTATGCCGCACGTTTTCAACCGGGTTCAAAAGGTGGCTGAAGCTCGACGGAAAAGCCCTGATAAAGGAGCTCAAAAAATGGCTGAGCGTCCTCATCAATTCAGGGATTTAAACAATCCTGATGATTATATATTGATTCCAAGTGTTTCATCGGAGAGAAGAACATATATACCTATAGGTTTTTATGATGCAAATGTGATTTCAACTAATGCAAACTACATTATTCCTAATGGTACATTGTACGAATTTTCCATCCTCACCTCTTTAATACACAACGACTGGATGCGGTTAGTCGCCGGGCGTCTAAAAAGTGACTACCGCTACTCAGCGAAAGTGGTTTACAACTCGTTCCCATGGCCTGACGTGACTGATGCGCAGCGTAAATCTCTTATCGATCTAGCCAAATCGGTGTTACTAATACGTGAGAATTATCCAGAAAGCACTCTGGCTGAGTTATATGATCCGCTTAAAATGCCAGCTGACCTTTTAGAAGCCCATCAGGCACTGGATAAGTTTGTTGATCGTCTCTATCGTGACAAACCATTCAAGGACGCCACTGAGCGTTTAAGCTGCTTGCTACAGCGTTATGAATCATTGACTAAAGCATAAGCTTTCGCTCTGCCAGCCAGGGCATACAGAGGATTGCATTGTGGAAAATATTTTACAGGTGACTTACGGCCAGACTGGGCAAAGTGCGCGTCTTAATGATTTTGGTATGCGGGAAATGCAGGCACGAGCCTTTGAACAGCGCAACAACCCTTATCTACTTATCAAAGCTCCGCCAGCGTCTGGTAAATCGAGAGCATTAATGTTCCTTGCCCTGGATAAGCTTGTTAACCAGGGTTTACGCAAAGCTATTGTCGCGGTCCCTGAAATGTCCATCGGTGGTTCGTTTAAAGATACTGCGCTCACGGAGTATGGTTTCTTTGCTGACTGGAAGGTAAAACCTGAAAATAATCTGTGCATTGGCGGTGGAGAGGCTGGGAAGGTTGAAGCCTTTAAACGATTTATGGCGAGCCCTGACGACATTCTGGTCTGTACTCATGCCACCCTGCGTTTTGCTTTCGATAAGCTGAATGTTAAATCGTTTAATGACTGCCTGGTTGCTATTGATGAGTTCCATCATGTCTCTGCGGATGAAAACAACCGTCTGGGCAATCTGATTGATGCCCTGATGAAAGGTTCTAATGCGCATATTGTTGCAATGACTGGTTCTTACTTCCGAGGGGATACCGTACCCATTCTGCAACCTGAGGATGAAGCCCAGTTCACGAAAGTGACCTATACCTACTACGAACAGCTCAATGGATACCAGTATTTAAAATCTTTAGGCATTGGCTACCATTTTTATCAGGGCCCATACATCAAGGCGTTACCTTCAGTGCTGGATGCCAGCAAGAAAACCATCATCCATATTCCCAATGTTAATTCCGGCGAATCAACGAAAGATAAACATGCCGAGGTTGATGCCATCCTGGATGCGTTGGGTGAGGTGCAACTGCAAGAACCAGATACCGGAATCTATCGAGTGAAACGCAAAAGCGATGGCAAATTGTTGCGCGTAGCGAATCTGGTAGATGATAACCCAGCGGAAAGACCGAAAGTACAGGCGTATCTGCGTAATATCCACTCTGCTGACGATATGGATATCATTATTGCGTTAGGTATGGCGAAAGAGGGGTTTGACTGGCCTTTCTGTGAACATGTACTGACCATTGGTTATCGCAGCTCGATGACGGAGATTGTGCAAATAATTGGGCGTGCGACACGGGATTGTGAAGGCAAAACTCACGCACAATTTACCAACCTTATTGCTCAGCCTGATGCTCAAGATGATGACGTTAAAGTATCAGTAAACAACATGCTTAAAGCCATCACCACCTCGTTGTTGATGGAGCAAATCATGGCTCCAAATATTCAATTTAAACCACGATCTCAATGGACTGGAGAACCGTTACCTGCCAATACGGTTCTGGTTGATGATCATGCATTACCGGTATCAGACAAGGTTCTAACAATCCTTAACGGCGGTAAAAACGAGATCTTGGCGGCGCTAATGGCGAATGAGCAGGTGGTTAAAGAGGCTATTACCGAGTCAATACCGCCTGAGGTAATTACTCAGGTAGTGTTACCATCGGTGATACAAACGCTTCACCCTGACCTGACTGAATACGAACTAGAACAGGTTCGCAGCGGTATTTTACAGAGTCTTTTTGTAGGCCAATGTGGTGGGTTAGTTGATGAAGCCGATTTGCCGTCGGATGCCATCATTGATAACGGCCAAGGTCAGCGTTCCGGCAATTCGAATGATTCATTAAACGTAAACAATCAGTTTATAAAAATGGGTGATAAATTCATTAATATTGAAAACTTGAATATTGACTTAATTGATGCGGTAAATCCTTTCCACGGTGCTTATGAGATTCTATCAAAATCAGTCACCGCGACGATGCTAAAAACTATTCAGGAAGCAGTCAGAGCGAATCAGGCGCAGGTATCTGAGGAAGAAGCTGTGATGCTCTGGCCAAGAATTAAAGCGTTTGCCAGTGAGCATAAAAGGGAGCCATCGCTGAATGCCAGTGACGCAATAGAGGTTCGTTATGCAGAAGCGTTAGCTTACATCCGTAAAATGAAACAACAGCGTATTGTGCGACAGGAACCGTAACTTATGCTCAGACTTTCACCTCTTCAAGTTCGTCAAAAAGTGACAATTGATGACATTTTTTCTGAACCAGACGATCTTGGTTTACTCGTAGTCGAACCATTAAAAATATATTCCTCTACGGGTAATCTGCCTGTAAGCAGATTAGAAGAAATTAATGCATTTTATGTGGTTCATGGGCGTCCACCTCTACCCGATTCGGAGGAATTTAAGGAAACGTTGCTAGCACAACGTTTGAGGGCTCTCAAAGATAACAAGCAATATCGCGAGATGTTGCAGCCATTTGATATTCATGGCTTACTCGCAGGCGAAAATAACGAAAATCCACTTGAATCATCTGTATCATTCTCAGTTCCTCCCGTTGAGGTTGATAGGTCGGAGTTGGTCACCTCTCTGGACGATATCTTTGCTGATGACGATGATGGATTGCTCTCATTTGCTGAGCCCGATATTTTCACGTTAAAACATGTTCCGATTGAAAAGAAAACACAGCCTGACGAAATTGCCAAACGACAGCCGTGCCCTGATTTTTATCGATTTTCCCCACTGTTTGAGACAGTCCAAAATGGTCTGAAAGCGGGGGCGTTTTCATTTGTTCGCTTCCGCCATGAGTTAAAAATTCATGAAGGTGATTTTTTTATTCTCAATGGGGTTATGGGCTATGTAGATAAAGTTGGTGAGCGGTTGGAGGAATATGGACCTTGGAATGCACGTTTACATTTGGTGTTTGAAAACGGAACTGAGATGAATATGCTTTTCCTCTCGCTTACGCACGGTCTGGTACGAGATACTGAAGGTCGTAAAGTTGTTTTAAATGGACAGGCAATTCGTCCTGATGAAGCTCCGGTTCCGACAGGATATGTCTATGTCCTTGCCACGCATAGCGACAAGCCAGCGCTTCAACGTTTTAAACCTGATTTGTATAAAATTGGCTTTACTGAAGGAACTATCGAAGAGCGCATCAAACACGCTGAAAAAGATAAAACATTCCTCGAAGCACCCGTTCGTATAGTCATGATTACGCAATGCTTCAATATCAACACTCACAAATTTGAAACGCTTATTCACGGTTTTTTAGGTAAGCAACGGCTCAATATCACATTACTGGGTTTAGATGGACAAACTTATCATCCCCGCGAATGGTTTCATGCGCCTTTAGCGACTGTGCTCTCTGTGATCAAGTACATTCTTGACGGTACAATTTCGCAATACCGGATGGACAATACAACAGGGAAGATTGTGGCTAAGAGAGATACTGGTCACTCTTGAGACGTGAAAGTTACCTCAGCACCATGCTGCGAATCCGGCGATAATAATTAGGATGGTCCGTGCATAAAGCAAGTCGGTGCGGTTATTCTTTTCCTCTTCGTTACTGAACACCCCAGCCACAATCCAGAACACTTAGTCACACATTTCAGAAATCATATACATTCACGATAAGGCCCGGTCATCGGGCCTGCATTTTTGCCGCCGCTTTGTCCAGCTTCTGTTGAGTCGGTGCATGATAAAGATCAACGCAATAATGCCTGACGAAAAAGTCTGCGCCAGTTCCACCATTGAGCTTATGATCGGTGTCAAAGCGCAAGCCGTCAGAACGTCTGTTATGGCAATGAATCCCTTTGTCGCCAAGCTTTGTATGCCATTCGTCCATGGCGAATTTGGCACCATTTGAGAGCTTCGAATAGAAAATTAACCCCCCTCTGCAATTGTTCACGCCACCTTTGGCATAGCTTCCAATTAACTGAGAATTAAGTCCCTGATAGACATATTCGAACCCGTTCCACAACTTGGCTTCCGCGACCCACTGATAGAGCTCACCGTGGGCACTTCTGACCTCAAAGTAATAGTCGCAGTGACCGCCGCTTTGCGCATCATGATGTGCTGACGGGTATAGTTGCTTGAGCTGAGAAAGAATGTGATCGGTGAGGGCATCCTCCCCTTTATCCATGTGGTGCTGCCTGCCGGATTCAGTAATGGTGATGACGTTATTTAAATCTTTATCAATTTGTGCGACAAAATCGTCGTACGTCAGCGGGCTGTGTCTGACCAATTGCTCCATTAGATGTGGCGCAACTGCAAAAATATGCTGCATACTGTAGCCTGCAGCCAAAGCCATATCCTCAAGTGGCCCCTGAGACATCAATCCATCCTCCTACTCGCTGTAGATTCAGGATCGGGTTCGGCCTTGAAC
Source organism: Kluyvera sp. EC_51 (assembly GCF_019584505.1). NCBI lineage: Bacteria > Pseudomonadati > Pseudomonadota > Gammaproteobacteria > Enterobacterales > Enterobacteriaceae > Kluyvera > Kluyvera sp. EC_51. The sequence goes on from NZ_VDAG01000104.1 coordinate 184,250, forward strand.
ATATTTACAAAATAAGGAAACGTCCTGCGGTGCAGATCACTGAGCGAGATTTGGTTACCCTCTGAATCAACAAATTCTTCTTGGGAAACTGCAACCATATAATCAGGATGCTCCATTTCCTGAATTACTTCAGAGAGATTTTCGTCATACAGCCTGTAACGGACCTTTAGCGCCTGAAACGGGTGCAGAGACAGTGTGAAAGCAGCGCGGATGAGCAAATCATCACCATCTGCAGTGCGCTGCAGAGCAGCCCTAAGCCCGCCAATTGTAAGATTGATCTGTTTGGGATGACGTTCGATATAAGTAAGCGTCGTCTCAGCACCGTCTGGCAGATCCTGATATTCCTGAGAGGATAGTGGACACCAAATATGGTGGACGCTATCCATGAAATCATTAACCGCAGTGCGTAAAAAAAGCC